>DYJG01000510.1 GCA_020723225.1 Desulfobacca acetoxidans
GTAAATGATGCCTCCTGCAATATTGTCTTCGCCTCTCCGTTTTCGCTGCAAGCTGCAAGCTGATAGCTGACAGCCATGAATGGTGCGTAGAACGCACCCTACTTCACTACATTACCGCCACCAAGCCGCGTACAGCAACGCCAGGGTCATGGCCAGCCCCACCAGTAAGTGCGTCTGGATGGTGCGCGCCTGGGCCGGGATGAACTCCGGTTCCGTGGGCGGGACCCGGAAGGCGATGCGGATGGCCTTCACGGCCAAAGGCAGCGCCACCAGGGCCGCGGCCAGGAGGTCCGGCAGGCGGAAGGCCTCCATCAGAAAAAAGAGGCTGGGGAAGGGAGCCAGCATCAGCGCCGCATAGACCCAGCGGGATTTTTTTATCCCTAAGCGCACCACCAGTTGGCGCTTGCCTGCTTCCGCGTCCGCCTTCAGGTCCGGGAATTCGTTGATCCAGAGGATGGCGGTGATGAGAAAGGCCAGGGGCACGCCGATGGCCAGGCCCACCGGCTTGAGGGTCCCCGTCTGGACGTAGTACGTCCCCCAGGTCACCAGCGGCCCGAAGGCCAGGAAGATGGCGCCTTCCCCCAGGCCCGCGCTCATTAATTGCACAGGCTGGGCCGAATAGAGATACCCTGCCAACAGCCCCAGGGTCCCCAACAGCGCCACCCAGGGCCGTCCCAGAAAGATCAGGGCCAGCCCGCAGACGCATCCCACCCCCAGGAAGAGAAAAGCCAGGAAGCGGACAGTCGCCGGGGTCAGCCCGCCTTCCTGGATCACCCGGCTGCCGCCGCTGTAAGGGGTGGCGTGGACGTTGATGGGGTCGCTGCCGAAGGAATCGTAATAATCATTGAGAAGATTGGCCCCGGAATGCAAGGCGGCCACCCCCAGGAAGGTGAGGCCGAGGAGCGTCAGGCTGCACTTCCCCATATCCCGGTAAGCCAGGGCCCCGGCCACGGCCACCGGCATGAGGGAGCCGGTCAAAAAAGGGAGCCTCAAGGCCCGCAGATAGACTTGCCAAAAAATCATGATTTCTCCACCGATATCCGCAAATATAAGTCTGATGCAGGCCCCTTGCAAATGAAACCGACCTGCAATCTAACCCATTGAATAATCTTGTTTCTTTCAACCGAAAACCGGAAACCGAAAACCGAAAACGTTTCTATTACTCTACCATGTCAACGCCCGGCGGGGAATTTTTGATTGCAGGATGCGGCGAGAAAAGATAAAGAAAAAAGGATATTTCTGGGGAGTGGACTAAGGGCCGCAGACCCATATCCCTCTGCCCTTTTCAATCCTTTGACCGTGGATTCTGGAGGGGCGAATTTTGGTGTTTGCCCGCAGTTCCGGGCGAACGCCAGGTTCGCCCGAGATACTATGCGGTTGGTGGAAGACGGCGGAGGGGTGGGTTTGGGGTGAGGGCAGGACCCCCAAGTCCCGGGCCCTCCCCTCAACTCACCTGAATTAAGGAGGATTTTTTTATGGGTCGCCCGAAGATTACCGTAGTAGGGGCGGGCAATGTGGGCGCCACCTGCGCCCATTGGGCCGCAGCCCGGGACCTGGCAGACGTGGTGTTGGTGGACGTGGTGGAGGGCATGCCCCAAGGCAAGTCCCTGGATCTGATGCAGGCCCGGCCCATCTTCGGCTTTAACGTGGACGTGGTGGGGGCCAACGACTATGAGGCCACCAAGGGTTCCAAAGTGGTGATCATCACCGCGGGCATTCCCCGCAAACCCGGGATGAGCCGGGAAGACCTGATCAATACCAACAAAAATATCGTGGCCACGGTGACCAAGGAAATCGCGGCCAGATCCCCGAACACCTTTATCATTGTGGTGGCCAACCCCCTGGACGCCATGTGCTACGTGGCCTACAAGGTGAGCGGCTTCCCCCGGAAACGGGTCATGGGCATGGCCGGCATTCTGGACACCGCCCGCTACCGCTGCTTCATCGCCATGGAGCTCAACGTGGCGGTGGACGAGGTCCAGGCCATGGTGCTGGGCGGCCACGGCGACGACATGGTGCCGGTGGTCAGCGCCACCAACATCAGCGGCGTGCCCCTGACCAGCCTGCTCTCCAAGAAACGCATCCAGGCCCTGGTGGACCGCACCCGCAAAGGCGGCGGCGAGATCGTGGCCCTGCTCAAAACCGGCTCCGCGTATTACGCCCCGGCAGCCGCGGCGGTGCAGATGGCCGAAGCCATCCTGAAGGACCAGAAGCGCCTGGTGCCCGTGTCCGCGTATCTCACCGGGGAATACGGCCTGAACGACCTCTACTTCGGCGTGCCGGTCATCCTGGGCGCCGGCGGCATCGAAAAGATCATCCCCCTGAAACTGACCAAGGAAGAAGAGGCCATGCTGCAAAAGAGCGCGGCAGCTGTGGCCAAGACCCGGGACGATCTGAAGATGTAATTTGTGAGCAGTGAGCGGTGAGCAGTGAGCAGTAAAAACCAGGGGTTGCCTGACGCTCCTTTTAACTGCT
>DYJG01000511.1:0-2260 GCA_020723225.1 Desulfobacca acetoxidans
TTTTAAAAAAGGTGGATGGCATGTACAAGGTAACTTTAGAAGGCGAAGATGCGGTAATCCGCATCAATCGTAACCTGATGAACCAGGATAGGTTCTCCAGACTCCTGGACCTGGTGAACCTCGAAGCGGTGCTGGAGGGCGGGAGGTTGGCCGCGGCCAAGGAAAAAATTCTTACCCGGATGGTGGGTCTGCCCACCGGCGCGGCCTTGCTCCGGGACCCGGTGCTTAATAAAGACGCGGCTTTCACCGAGGAAGAGCGGGACATCTTAGGGCTCCGGGGACTGCTGCCGGCCCGGGTGCAGACCATGGAGGAGCAGGTGTTTCGGACCCTGGAGAATTTTCGAAAAAAGCCCGGCAACCTGGAGAAATACCTCTTTTTGATCAGCCTCCAGGACCGCAATAAGACCCTGTTCTACCGGGTGGTGATCGATCACATCCAGGAGATGATGCCCATCATCTATACCCCCACCGTGGGCCAGGCCTGCCTGGAATACGGCCATATCTTCCGGCGGCCCCGGGGGGTCTTTATTGCCGCCAAAGACCGGGGGCGCATCTCCGAGCTGCTGCGCAACTGGCCGCAGCGGGAAGTCCGCATCATCGTGGTCACCGACGGCGAGCGCATTCTCGGTCTGGGAGACCTGGGCGCGGACGGCATGGGCATCCCGGTGGGCAAGCTGACGCTGTACACCGCCTGCGCCGGCATCCACCACGCCCACACCCTGCCGGTGACCCTGGACGTAGGCACGGAAAACGAGGAACTGCTCAACGATCCCCTGTATATCGGCCTGAAACAGCGGCGTCTCAGGGGCGCGGCCTACGATGATTTCGTGGAGGAATTCATTGTTGCCGTCCAGGAAGTCTTTCCCAGGACCCTGATTCAATTTGAGGATTTCGGGAACGCCAACGCCTTTAGACTCCTGGAGCGGTACCGGGACCGCATCTGCGCCCTGAATGACGATATCCAGGGCACGGGCGCGGTGGCCCTGGCCGGGCTGTACTCGGCCTTGCGCATCAGAGGCGGCAAGCTTAAGGATCAAACATTCCTCATCGTCGGCGCAGGCGAGGCCGGGCTGGGGATTGCCAACCTTACCGTCTCCGCTCTGGTGGAGGAAGGGTTAACCCCGGAGGAGGCCCGGCAGCGCTGCTGGTTTGTGGACTCCCAGGGCCTGGTGGTCAAGAGCCGGGGCGACCTCAGCGGCCGGAAACTCCCTTACGCCCAGGACCACGAGTTTATCTGGGATTTGCAGGACATCGTGGAGACCCTGAAGCCCACCGCCCTGATCGGGGTCTCAGGAAGGCAGGGCTTATTCACGCAGCAGATACTGGAGGCAATGGGGCGGATTAATGATAAGCCCATCATTTTCTCCCTTTCCAACCCCACCTCCAGGGCCGAATGCACCGCGGCGGAAGCTTATGCGGCCACCGGGGGGCGGGCCGTCTTTGCCAGCGGCAGCCCTTTTGAACCTGTGGATCTGGATGGCAAGAGACTGGTGCCGGCCCAGGGGAACAACGTCTATATCTTCCCGGGGGTGGGGCTGGGCGTGATTGCCTCGGGGGCCCGGCACGTCACCGATGACATGTTCTTTGCCGCAGCCCGGGTTCTGGCCTCCCTGGTGACCGCGGACGATCTGGCCCGGGGCGCGGTATATCCGCCTCTGGCCCGGATCAGGGAGGTGTCAGCGGCCATTGCCGCGGCCGTGGCCGAAGTGGCCTACGCCCGGGACTTGGCCACCAAGGCGAGGCCGGATGATCTCCCGGCCTACATCAAATCCCTGATGTATGAGCCCGGATATATCAGCTACGTTTAACCGTTCTCATTCCCATTGACTATCTTTCCATAGCAGTATAGTTTTGAGCAGCTAGGTAAAATATACCCCAGGAACGCGGCAAGGCCGCAGGCGGAGCCGTATGAGCTACATGAGATGCAGCGGATGGCTGCTGGTGGTCCTTCTCCTGGCTTCGGGATGCGTGAAGGTGGGGCCGGACTATGTGAAACCGGATGCCGAAGTGATGCCGAAATGGCTGGAGGCCGGGGAATATCGGCAGTTAACGGCGAAGACGGAGGATTACCGGGACTGGTGGCAGGCGTTCAACGACCCGGTGTTAAATAACCTGGTCCAGACCGCGTACCGGCAGAACCTGCCCCTGCGCATAGCCGGCGTCCGGGTCCTGGGGGCCCGGGCCCAACTTGGCGTGGCGGTGGGCAGTCTGTATCCCCAATCCCAACAGGCCACGGGCTCTGTGCAAAAATTCCGCCTCA
>DYJG01000511.1:2270-2475 GCA_020723225.1 Desulfobacca acetoxidans
CCCGGTTCCACCGTCAGTTTCTGGGCCTCCTCCATCGGCCTGACCGCCAATTGGGAAATCGACTTTTGGGGCAAGTTCCGCCGCGCGGTGGAGTCCGCGGACTCATCTCTCTTGGCTGCGGTCGCGGATTATGACAACGCCCTGGTCTCCCTCACCGGGGACGTGGCCAATTCCTACATCTCCATCCGCACCCTGGAGAAGCGCC
>DYJG01000512.1 GCA_020723225.1 Desulfobacca acetoxidans
GGACTTCAACACGCTGCACACCACCCACGGCCGGGCCCTGACCTTTGCCACCGGCGTCAAGCTGGCCAACCCCAAGCTCCAGGTCATCGTGGTCATGGGGGACGGCGACGCCACCGCCATCGGCGGCAACCATTTTATCCACGCGGCCCGGCGCAACCTCAATCTCACGGCCATCATCATCAACAACAACATCTACGGCATGACCGGGGGCCAGTACTCCCCCACCACGCCGTACGCGGCCCGGACCACCACTTCGCTGTACGGCCACATCGAGCACCCTTTTTCCATCGCCGAACTGGCGGTGACCGCGGGCGCGGCCATGGTGGGCCGGGGCACGGTCTATCACGCCAACCTGTTGGATCAGTTGATGGAAGCGGCTATTTTAAAAAGGGGCTTTGCGGTGGTGGAGGTCATCAGCCACTGCCACACCCAGTTCGGTCTGAAAAACAAGCTGGGGGGGCCGGTGGAGATGATGCGCCGGCAGAAGGAAATGGCGGTCAGGGTGGAAAAAGCGAAAACCATGACGCCTGAGGAACTGGAAGGCAGAATCACCATCGGCACCCTGGCGGACCGGGAACTGCCCATCTATACCCAGGAATACCGTCGTATCCGGGAGGCGGCGAAAGCGAAATGATTAAAAAGATTCACCACAGAGGCACAGAGGACACAGAGGTTCACAGAGAAAAACTAATCATGCCTTGGCAGAGCCAAGGCATGATTAAATCTTTCCTCTGTGCAACTCTGTGCTCTCTGTGTCTCTGTGGTGAAGTCTTTAATCTTTAAGGAAACCCATGAGCACACGCTATGAAATCAGGTTGGCCGGGTCCGGAGGGCAGGGGTTGATCCTGGCGGGCATTATCCTGGCCGAGGCCGCGGGGATTTATGACGGCAAGTACGTCTGCCAGACCCAGAGCTACGGCCCCGCGGCCCGGGGCGGGGCAAGCAAGGCAGAAGTGGTCATCAGCGACGCGGAGATCGATTACCCCAAGGCCATCCGGCCGGACGTGCTTTTGGCCATGAATCAAAAGTCCCTGGACACCTATAGTTCCGACCTGAAGCCGGATGGGTTGCTGATTGTGGACGAGACCCTGGTGCCGGAGGTCTTCGCCGAGAGTTTCATTGCCATTCCTTTCACGCGCATGGCCCGGGACCTGGGGAAGGAAATGGTGGCCAACATCGTGGCCCTGGGGGCCCTGGCGGCCTTGAGCGGCGCGGTCAGCCTGGAGAGCCTGGAAAAGGCGGTGCTGGCCCGGGTGCCCAAAGGCACGGAGGAGTTGAACCGGAAGGCTCTCAAAACCGGCGTGGACGCGGCCCGTAATCCCAAAGGAAATAACCGGATCCGATCCGTATCAGGAGAATAGGAAGCTATGCCGCCAACGGCTCTAGGTTTGCAGGAACTGTTTATCATTATTGCCATCATTGCGGTGACGCTATTCTCTTTGATCGCCGTGGGCCTGTTCTATCTGCGCCGGACCAGGCCCCAGGCCGTGGCCCTGGAGGCCATCAAGGTCCATGAGCTGATCTCCCTGGTGATCTCCGTCCTTTATTTCATTACCGTCTGCGTCACCCTGATTTTATTGATCGTGCAGAACCGGAATATTTCCATGCAGACCCAGTTTGCCTTGCAATCATTGGAAGGCAACGTCTACGGCCAGGTGATGAACCAGACCCTGGCCCAGGATGAGCTTTTTATCAAAAACCCGGAGACGCGGCCCTATTTTTATGAGAGCAAGGAACTCTACCCCGATGATCCCTTATATTATAAGGTCCTGGCCACCGCGGAATATCTCCTGGATTTTTTCGATTCCCTGGAAAAGCAGTTGAAGCATTATCCCCACCTCTGGATTCACGAACAGAAGATGTGGGAAGCCAACACCATCGACATGTTCGCCTGGAGCCCGGTTCTCTGCCGCTACCTGGACGCCACCAAGGAATGGTACAGCGACAGCCTCTACGCCTTGAAGACCGCGGGGGAAAAGAAACGGCGTGAAGGTTTTAGTAAACAGAAATATTCCAGGGATTAAACCGGCGCCGGTGGTCAAGCCGGTCGTAAGGTGCGCTCTGCGCACCATAATACTTGGGGATGCAGCAAAGAGCCATACTTAAAGGAAGCGTGATGCACAAACCCAGGCAATTGGCGGTAATGCTGGTCTTCATCCTGGCCGGGTTAACCGCCGGCGCGGCCTTTGCCCAAGGCCCGAGCCCCCAGGAAACCTGGGTCCTGCAGCAGGTGGCCGCGGGCTTCACCGCGGACCTCCGGGAAAAGTTCGGGCCGGAGGAAAAATCCCGGGTGCTGCGGGGCCGCTTCCTGGAGGCCCTGCTCACCGGTGAGATGTCGGGATTTAAGGCCCACCGCCGGGGGGTGTCCATCAAGAACGCGGTCATCCCCGATTACGTCAGCCTGCGCTCCGCGGAGGTGGCCCAGGCGGTGGAACTCCAGGCCTGCCGCTTCC
>DYJG01000513.1 GCA_020723225.1 Desulfobacca acetoxidans
GGCTCCTCCCTCGTGGCCGGGGCTTATAGCGACTACGCCACCATCAAATACAGTCTCGCCGGCAAACGCCTCTGGTTGCGGACCTATAACAACCTGGGCGGTGAGGATGTGCCCAGGGGCATGGCCTTGGACGGCCAGGGCAATGTCTATGTCACCGGCAAATCCATGGGTCCCTTGGACCCGGATTTTGCCACCGTCAAATACGATACCGACGGCACCCAACTCTGGGTGCGGCGCTATAACGGCGCGGGGGATTATAGTCAGGATGAGGCCACAGCCATCGGCTTGGACTCCCAGGGCAATGTCTACGTCACCGGACACTCCGCGCTGGCGCCGGATTATATTTATGACGTCGTCACCATCAAATACGCCCCCAACGGCAAACGCCTCTGGACGAGACGGTACAACGGTCCTGACAACGGTCATGATAAGGCCGCGGCCCTGGCGGTGGATAAGGACGGCAATGTCATTGTCACCGGCAGCTCCGCGGGCGCAACCACGGGTTTGGACTACCTCACCATCAAATACGACCCGGACGGCGTCCGGCTCTGGGCGCGGCGCTACAACGGGATTCCCAACGCCAGCGGTGATGATGAGGCCACGGCCATCGCGGTGGACGGCCAGGGCAACGTTTACGTCACCGGGAACTCCCGGGGCGCCGGCACCTGGGATGACTATGCCACCATCAAGTATTCCCCGGACGGCGACCGTCTCTGGGTGCGGCGCTACAATGGGCCGGCAGACAATTTCGATTACGCCAAAGCCATCGCCGTGGACGCCCAGGGCAATGTCTTTGTTACCGGTGAGTCATGGGGAGAATTTTCCTGGGACATCCTTACCATCAAATACTTCACCAACGGCGCCCGTGACTGGGTGAGCCGCTACAACGGCCGGGGACGCAATGAAGACGGGGGTAGAGCCCTGGCCCTGGACAGCGAAGGAAATGCCTACGTCACCGGCTATTCCGTCTGGGAAGGCACGGACGACCAGGCGTGGGATTGCGCCACCATCAAATACTCCGCCAACGGCACCCGCGTCTGGGTGAAACGCTACCAGGGGCCGGCCGGCAACGCTGATTCCGGGAGGGCCATTGCCGTGGACGCCAACAACAATGTCTACGTCGCCGGCGGCTCCGTCGGCGATGGCGGTGACGAGGACTTTGTCACCATTAAGTACAGCCAGACTCCTGATGCAAGTCAATGACCGGCCGGTTTTGGTCAAGTCCGTATAACATCAAGTATGCAAAATGCGGGCGCGGGCTGCATGGCCCGGGCCCTCGGGGCGGGCACGGACGCCCACCCCACCGGCCTTTTCAAGATTGATGTGCAAGCCGCATCCCCCTGAGGAATTGCCATGTCCGTCATGATCCCTGACCTGGAAAATTATTTTCGGGGCTTTGTCCCCCCGAGAGACGCGCTTCTCCTGGAATTGGAAGAAGAAGCCGCCCGGGAGTCCATCCCCATCGTCGGGCCGGTGGTGGGAGAGCTTTTATATATCCTGGGCAGGATTTCAGGGGCCAAGAACATCCTGGAGTTAGGCACGGCCAGCGGCTATTCCGCCATCTACCTGGCCCGGGCGCTGCCGCCTGGAGGCAAGGTCGTCACCCTGGAATTGAGCGAAGACATGGCCCAAAGGGCCAAGGCCAATTTCGCCCGGGCTGGGCTGGCTGATCTGGTCGAGGTGCGCCTCGGCCAGGCCCTGGACCTGATGGCGGCCATGACCGAGAGCTTTTTTGACCTGATCTTTTTGGACATCGACAAAGAAAGCTATCTCCCGGCCCTGGCCCACTGCCGCCGCCTGCTCAGGGCCGGGGGGCTGCTCATCGCCGACAACGTGGCCTTTGCCGGGGCCGATCCCTTCAACCAGGAAATCTTCAGTCAGGAGGGCTGGCGAGTGGTGCACCTCTTGAGCTTTCTGCCGCATCATTCCCCGGAGCAGGACGGGCTGTGTCTGGCCCTGCGGGCGGATTAAAAGAGCGTTTTCCGTTTTTCGTTTTCCGTTTTCCGTAAAAAAACTAATACAATTAATGAATTAGTCGGTAAGCTTTTACTATTTGGAGGATCGGTACCCAAAACTCATCTCCTCTGCTCCTGCCCACTGTAATTTTCCCAACTTTTCCTTGGTGACTTAAAAACCATTTAGTATAAATGAGAGTCTGTTTAAAATAATCAGTCGCGTAAATTCCCACAAGGTCTCAGCCTTGAACTTGGAACTTTGAACTTGGAACCATCCCCTACCCCCTCCCACCGCATCCTGCGCAAATTCGCCTATCTCTTGAGCGCCCGCTGGCTCCGGGAGGCGCTGGTCACCGTATTCTTCATCCTCCTGGCCCGGAAGAGCGCCGCCACCTACGGCGAATTTATGCTGGCCATCAGCCTGGGGGCCATTCTCGTCTTGGTGGGGGAGTTCGGCCTCAACTTGCCCCTGGTCACCCTCCTCACCGACAAAGA
>DYJG01000514.1 GCA_020723225.1 Desulfobacca acetoxidans
AAGGAGGGCAACATGTTTAACAAGATTTTGGTACCGTTGGATGGTTCTGAACTGGCTGCTAAGGTCCTCCCCAAAGTAGTGGAAATGGCCAAGACCTTCAAATCCCAGGTGACGCTGATTCATTGCTGTTATACGCCCGCGATCGGAGAGGCCTCACCGGGGACCATTAAAGCTGCGGCAGCCGGCGAAGCGAAGTGGTGCTCCGCGTTTATTAACAAGGCCGCCAAGGATCTCAAAGACCAGGGCGTGGACGTCAAAGCCGAATGTGTCGAAGGCGTCCCGGCCCGGGAAATTATCGCCTATGCCGACAAACACAACCAGGACCTGATTTGCATGGCTACCCACGGCACCGGGGAAGTGGCCTGGGTCCTGGGCTCCACCGCGGAAAAGGTGGTCACCCACGCTACGGTGCCGGTGTTGCTCTTCAGGGTGATTGAATTCAAGCCGCCTCTGTTAAAAGAAATCTATTTTGCCACGCCCGGCGTGGGTTAATAGCGGTTAATAGTTCTAACCAAAATACAGGCAAGACAAGGGGACCACCGTAAGGCCCACGGGGTCCCCTTTTTTTTCACGCAAAGACGCAAAGAAAAAAAATTATAATAACAATTCAAAAAATGCAGGGTTTTCGGGCGAACCTTGTGTTCGCCCCGAGCGTTCAGGGCGAACACAAGGTTCGCCAAGATCTTGATTGCGAATTGGCATGAGTTTGAGTAAAAGGCCGGAAGCAATTTCTTATGAGCCTGCGGCCCACTCTCCCGCCCAGCAATCCGCATAGCCTAGAAGAAAGCCTATGCTACCGGCACAGGGCACATCCTCCATTTCTAAAAGCTTGCGTCTTGCTTTGCGGCTTTGCGTCTTTGCGTGAGACCTATCTTTTTGAACCGCAAAAACGGTCCATCGGGCAAGGAAGCCCCTGGGGTTTCCGGCAGTAGTCCCGGCCCAGGCGCACCAGGGCCGCTTCCAGGTCGGCGAAGTCGTGGGAAGGGACCGGTTGTTGCCGCCACACTGTTTCCAGGGCGGCCAGGGCCGCGGTGGGGCTTAAGCCCGGAGGCAGCAGCCCGAGGTGTTCGCCGGCCAGTTGCGCCAGGGGGCTTAAGCCCGGATTGGCCTTGGCCCAGACGCCCCGAAGTTCCCGTAAAAAGATATTGGCCGTGGCCGGGCCGATGCCGGGGGCCAGGGTCTGGAGACGCCGTTCCAGGTCGTCTACGTCGGCCGCGGCTTCGTGCAGCCTCTCCAATGAACCTTGATAGTGTTCTTTCAAAGAGGCCATCATTTTAAGCAGCTTGGTGGCGGTCTTAAAATCGTAGCGGGCGTATCCCCCGGCGTCCAGAAGCACCACCAGATTATCCCAGCCCTGTCCCAGGATGGCCTCCGGGGAGTAAATTCCCTTCTCCGCAAAGACCCGCCAGGTGCGGGCCGCCAGCTTGCCGGAGATCCGGGCCCCGTAAAGGATTGCGGCCAGGAACCATTGTTGCCTGGCCGCAGGGGAGGCCTTAACGTCGATGCCCAACTCGGCGGCGAAGCGGCCCGGCAGGCGGGCCAGAACCTGGGAGATCAACTCCATGTTTCAATGCCGTTTTTCGTTTTGCGTTTTTCGTTTTTCGTTAAAAGAACGGGGACGGGCAATATATTATATTTATTGTTTGTCTAGTTTGCCGGCTGCCTTGGTATAATTTCTTATCGAAAGCAAAGGATATTGCTATTATACCCCAAAGGTAGTAATTAAGAACAGGACTCTTCAGGAGATACCGCCATGTGCCGCAATGAACGCCGCTTCTGCCGCTGCGGCCGGAATTCTGCTTCTCTGCTTTTTCGCGATAATCTTCTTTATCCGGAAATCCTGGAAAATCTTTACTGTCCCCTCTGCCAGGACCGGGCGGTCTGGAATGAAGCCACTATGATCCGGGACTGCGGCTGGGTCCTGGAATATGATATTGCCGGGGCCCAGGCCCTGCTGCAGGAGCGGGGCATCAAGGCCGCGGTCACCCCGGTTTTTCTCTTTGATGAGGGCTACCTGAGCTGGCAGGGATTTTCTCCGGGAGACCTGGACCTCAACGCGGCCCTGCACCGGCGGTTGGCCCCTCTCATCGAGAAAGATATGCCCCTTTATCTGCAATCCCTGAAAACCGAGTGGCTGAAGCACGTGGCGGAGCTCAAGGCCGCGGGCTGGCGCAAGGCCAAGGCTGCTTGAGGCGTGATTTAACCTTAAGCCCCAAACAGCCGAAAACTAAGTTCATCACAACTTTATCAAGGAGGATGCAAATGCGGAAGCTGATGTGGACCCTGGGCGTAGTGGCGTTACTGGCTGTATGGCTGGCCTCCCCCGGGCGGTGCCAGTGGGGAGCCATTCAAAGCGGCGCGGATGCCTTGCGCCGGGCCAAAGAAGCGGAAAAACCGCCGCAGCAACAGCAGCAGCCCACCAAGGCCTACGAAGGCTCGGCGTCGATGA
>DYJG01000515.1 GCA_020723225.1 Desulfobacca acetoxidans
TGGCCCTGGCCCGGGCGGTGGGCATCCCGGCCCGCTTCGCCATCGGCGCGGCCATCCCTTCGGAGCGGAACGACGGCGGGGTGGACGGCTATCACTGCTGGGCCGAGTTCTATGCGGACGGCAAGTGGTGGCCGGTGGACATCAGCGAAGCCGACAAGTATACCAGTTTGGCCACCTACTACTTCGGCCACCATCCGGCCAACCGCTTCGAATTCAGCCGGGGCCGGGACCTGGTGGTGGAACCCGGGCCCGCGTCCGGCCCCATCAATTTCCTGGCCTACCCCGTGCTGGAAATAGGCGGCAAGCCGGTAAAGGCAACGGTGGAGTTCTCTTTCACCAGAAACGGCCGCCGGGGGTAATCGAACCTCAACTTTTCAGGAGAATAACATGCGGAAAGCTTTATTGTTGACCGTAGCGGCATTGTTGCTGCTCCTGCCCCCGGCCGGGGCCCTGGGAGCCGAGAAGGAAGTCAAGTATGTCAATTCCGCGGCCCTCAAGGCGATGCTGGGTGACCCCCAGGTGGTGGTCATCGACGTGCGGACCCCCAAGGACTATAACAACAGCAAAACCATGATCAAGGGCGCCCTCCGGCAGGATCCCGGGAAAGTGCCCACCTGGGCCAAGACCTTGCCCAAGGATAAGAAGCTGGTCGTCTACTGCTCCTGACCCAACGAATACACCAGCGTCCGGGTGGCGCAACAACTGGAAAAACTGGGCTTCACCAACGTCCTGGTACTCAAAGGCGGCTGGACCGCCTGGGAAGAAGGGGGATATCCCACCGAACCCAAGAAATAATACCAAGTTCGCTTTCTCGAGCAACAAACCTTAAGATGAGCGGGGTTTACCGGCGTGCATCGGCGGTTAATATTAACCGCCGATCAACGCCGATTGACGCCGATTGATGATGCGTTTTGTTGCGCCTGGACGTGAATTTGGTATAAGGAATAATTTGCAGTCGGCTTCCTCTGGGGAAGGCGGGGGAGATGTAAAAGGCGGCCCCGGAAAGGGGCTCCCGGCCGCGGCCTTGGAGCCTCATTTTTGGGGAAAAAAATTTAAGTGAAAATTATCACAAGTCTATTTTCCAAAAAAGCCCCCGGCCACCGGGGGCTTTTAAGCACGGTTTATAAAGAGGCCTTGGCGGGCCAGACGGGTCGGGACTCTTTTTCGAAATACGGCTGAAAGACGTCTTCGTCCAAACGAAGCATCAGACTGCCGCATTGGGTGCAAAAGGCCGTGTGGTCATCCAGGCCGGCCACCCTTTGATCCCGACTCTTACAGTCGACGCATTGATATTCGTAAATCGGCATATACTCTCCCCCTTTTCTATGCCATTTTCTATAAGCAATAAGTATGCCGAATGTTAGAATCAAGTGGGGAGATAATTTTTTATATATATTATAGCTAAATACCTTCATAATTTTTGCCCTATGTTCCTTGTGAAGGTTTGTGACAATATCGGGAAATTGACATATGTTACTTTTTGCATCAGAGGCCGTGGTATAATTGCCCCATGGTCCCAAAGGACCGGTAAGTCTGCATCGGAGGATAAGTGTCTGTTCTAAAAAGCAAACGGCGGACAAAAATCGTCTGCACCCTGGGTCCCGCGTGTGCCGGGGAGGTATTGGACAAGTTGGTGGCAGCCGGGATGAATGTGGCCCGCCTCAATTTCTCCCATGGCTCCTTGGAGGAGCATGCGGACTGGATCCGGCGGGTGCGGTCCCTCTCGGAGGCCCAAGACCGGCCCCTGGCCATTCTCCAGGATCTGGCCGGACCCAAGCTGCGGATCGGGGAGTTTCCGGAGGGCCAGGTGGAGGTAAGTTCAGACCAGGCCTTCATTTTAAGTTCCAGTGCCCTTTCCGGGGGAGAGGCCGGGGTGCAGGTGGGGTTTCCGGAGATTCTGGACGAAATTCCCGTGGGCGCCCGCATTCTCCTGGCCGACGGGCAGGTTGAGCTCCGGGTGGAGAGAAAAGCGCCGGGGAGCCTCCTCTGCCGGGTGCTGGTGGGTGGGGTGTTACGTTCCCATGTTGGGGTCAATTTTCCCTCCCATTCCCTGTCCGTGCCGGCCCTTACCGCCAAGGACCGGGAGGACCTTCGCTTTGCTGTAAAGATGGGCGTGGATTATATCGGCCTTTCTTTCGTGCGCAGCCCCCATGACGTGCGGGAGGCCCGGGAGGTCATCCGCTCTTTGGGGGGCGACATTCCCATCATTGCCAAAATCGAAAAACATGAAGCCCTGGAGCACCTGGACGGTATCCTTGAAGAAGCCGACGGCCTCATGGTGGCCCGGGGCGACCTGGGGGTGGAGGTGGCCCTGGAGCAGGTGCCCTTCATGCAAAAAAAGATCATCGCCGCGGCCAACCGGGCGGGCAAACCGGTGATCACCGCCACCCAGATGCTGCTCTCCATGGTGGACCACTCCCACCCCAGCCGGGCCGAAGCCACGGA
>DYJG01000516.1 GCA_020723225.1 Desulfobacca acetoxidans
TAGCCTGGTGAGCCCACGTGGGCGGATTTCTGGCGGGGGTGCTCTTGATTCGCTTATTTGCCCCGGGACGGGCCGGTAATCCTTTCAGAAGGAGTTATTAAAGTTCCGAGTTCCGAGTTCCGAGTCCGGAATGATCGCACCTGGTTGAGAAACACAGCGTTCTATCTTGTGCAGATCTTTTTGGTGGAAAATGGGGCTCCCGTATGGTGACAAATATGACATTTCTTATAAGCCTGATAACCATCCTGGCCTTGTTCTGTATGGCTCCGCCGGTATGGAGCGACAAGGAAGTGGAAGAAACCAAGTTTTTTCAGCAGATTGAACCACAGGCCCTGCTGGCCTTCCACCGGGGGCTGGGTCTGGAAAAAGAGGGGAAGTTTAACGACGCGATCCAGGCCTTTCAGGAAGCGGTGCGGCTGCAGGAGGATTATGGAGAGGCCTACCACCATCTGGGGCTGGCCCAGGCCCGACTGAAACAATACCCCCAGGCGGTGCAGTCGTTTAAGGAGACGGTGCGCTTGCAGCCCCGGTGGGTGGAGGCGCATGAAAATTTGGGGACGGCCCTGTTAAAAACCGGACAATTGCCCGCAGCCCTGGCCGAGTTCCAGGAAGCGGCCAAGCTCCGTCCGCATCGGGCCGAAAACCAATACCTCCTGGGAGTGGCTTTCGGCAAACTGGGGCGGCATCAAGAGGCCCTGGAGGCATTTACCCAGGCCGTCAAACTGGAGCCGAATTCCGTCAAGGCTCTCAATAATCAGGGCATGGCCTATATAAAGCTGGAACGCTGGCAGGATGCCGGCAATGCCTTTAAAAAGGCCGTCAGCCTGAAAGCGGATGACGCCGAGGCCCGCTATGGGCTCTGCGTCTACTACATCAACGCGGGAGACCGGCAGGCCGCAGCCAGGGAATTCGAGACCCTGAAACGCCTGGACCCGAAGATGGCCCAGCAGTTGGCGGACTTGCTGCAAAAATAGCAAATGCTGTTTGAAAGATTGTTCTCACGCAAAGACGCAAAGGCACAAAGAAAGGCGCAAGCATAGGGAATTAGAAAAAGAATGCTTCATTTTAAAATAGTCATTAATCCGCAAGTTACCATAATGATTGCACAACCCTGGTTGGTCGGCAAAAAAACCGAAAACCGAAAACCGAAAACCGAAAACCGTCTTTAAGCATGGAAGATATCGAGCGGTGTTGCCAGATTCTGGGATTGGAGGCAGGCGCTTCCCTGGAGGAGGTGAGGCAGGCCTACCGCGACCTGGTGTATGTCTGGCACCCGGACCGGTTCGTGCAAAATCCCCGGCTGCAACAGAAGGCCGAAGCCATGCTCAAGGAGATCAACGCGGCCTACGAAATGATTCTGGCCAACCCCCAAGGGGCCGCGGCCCCGGCTGTTGATAAAAATAGGGAGCCTGCCGCCAACCCTTCCCCCGGGGATGGCCGTCAACGGAGTTCCCGGAGCCGGCCCAAAACCGGCCACCGCCAGGCCATCTTGGCCCTGAAAAAGCTGATCCGCCAAAATCCCGATGATCCCGAGGCTTATTATAACCTGGGGATGACCTTTCTCCATCTGGGGAGAAATCGGGAGGCCCTGGATTCTTTGCAGAAGGCGGCCAGGCTGGACCCCCGTTCGGCCACGGTCCACCTGGGGCGGGGGGTGGCCTTGAGCCGCCTGGGCCGCGACTTCCAGGCCGTAGAGGCCTTTCGTCTCGCCTTGGGGCTTAATCCGGAAGACCCCCTCTCCTGCCTCAACCTGGGGATCGCCTACCGGCGCCTGGGGCGGCACCGCCGGGGCATGCAGGCCATTATCCAGGCCATCAGGTTAAAGCCGGATTACCCCGAGGCCCATTACGAATTGGGCCTGGCCAGCCTGTCCCTGAAGAACCGGGCCATGGCCCTGGACGAATACAAGATTCTCATGAGACTGGACCTGAAGCTGGCCCAGAAGCTTTTCGGACAAATTTATAAATGATGGTTTTCGGTTTCCGGTTTTCGGTTTTCGGTAAAAAGAATTCTCAATCTGAATGGAGCGTAACGTAGTGAAGAATCTGTTTTTTTTGACCAAGATTTTCAACTGCTTGCAATCAACGGTATCGCCGGGGATAGCCTTGGCGCAAAGGCGAGATTCTTCGGTCGCTCCGCTCCCTCAGAATGACAGATGGGGAGACTTTGAACTTTGAACCTTGAACTTTGAACTATTGTAAACATGGTCTCTAACCGCGAAATCAGCAACCTAATTCCGGAATTTATCCGCCTGGTAAAATGGAACTGCCGGCTGTCCAGCGCCGGGGGGGCCTACCATTACTCCCTGTGCGGCCTGTTGTTGCGGCTGCGCCAGCTTTACAAGTGGGAGCACGGGATGCAGCCCTGGCAGGAGCCGGACCCCGACGCGGTGCTGGCCTGGGTGGCGGAGCAGGAGAAGGTCTGGGAGTCCCTGGAGGACGC
>DYJG01000517.1 GCA_020723225.1 Desulfobacca acetoxidans
GGGAAAGCGTGGCGGACCTGCGGGCCATGGTGGAAAAGAGAAACGGCCACCGGCCCGGCACCCCGAAAATGGAAGCCGGGAGCAGGAAGGCCGCCTATCTGCCGCCGGCGCCGGGACCCCGGCTAAAAAAAGCCGCAGTCTCACCGGAAAAGCTTATCCCCTTCGATAAGGAAGAAGGGACCTTTAAGGACTTTTAGTCTGAATTAGGGAATTTACCGCAGCGCTCTATTAAGGGTGGGCTAAGGCTCACCCTTCTTTACTCTTAAGTCACCGGGGGCGGAACCTGGGCGCGGACTTGGAGACCCCGAAGGGCCCGAGTAAAGTGCAAAAGCGCCGCCAAGGAGACGCGGACAGCCGCATTTTCATCTAATATCCCGGGAATTTCTTCAGCTCTTCCGCTTCCTCAGCCGAGATATGGCGCTTTCCCCCGTGAGAATCGAAATTGTCGCAGAGATGCTCGTCCCGGGCGAACTGCATTTTATCCCCATCCCAGGGCTGGGGGTGGCTGCATTGCCCCTCTCTAAGCGAGGCCGGGTCCGGCACAAAGTGCTGGCAATCCACACAGCGAATCAGGTCCATAACGCCTCCTTTTTCCTTGAAGCTGTCCAAGGCCAAGACGGCTGGGCCTTTTTCTCCACCAGCTATCGATGGTGGGGAGATACATTTTAAAAGCCGGGCATCAGCATGTCAACCTTGAATCTGCACATATGTTAAAAAAAGAAAAATGGAACTTAGAGAAATTAAAGATATAGTATCCTATGGATCATAGGAATTCAGGGCAGCTTGGGAAGGGTCCTGATGTACATACACTAACTCCTTGACAAAATTCCTGATGTACATACAATTAAGGCTGTGGAAATTGAATGGGACCCGGCCAAGGCCCGGGAAAATATCAGGGTTCATGGGATTGACTTCGCCGACGCGGTGGGAGTCTTTGAGGATGAAAACGCGATAACTATTGAAGATATTACTGTCGAAGATGAGCAAAGGTTCCGGAGTCTCGGGATGGATGGCCTCGGAAGGCTTCTGGTGGTGGTTTATACTTATCGGGGAGAAAGAATAAGATTGATATCTGCTTGGAAAGCCGGCAGAACCCAGGAAAACCAATATGCGCAAAGAAGAAGATGACTTCAGCAAAGGGATACGTGGCCCCATTATACCTCCCGACCCGAGAAAGACGCGGATTACCATCCGCATCGATACCAAGATCTTGAATTGGTTTCGCCGGAAAGTGAATGAGGCCGGGGGCGGCAATTACCAGACCATGATTAACGACATCTTAAAGAAATACGTCGAGGGGGAAAAGGCAAAGGCCAAGGCCGTTCGTTATGCCGGCGGCCCCCGGGTTGAGGGGGACCTCGTCTACCCGGGGGGAGGGGAGGCGGCGGGGCTAGAGCTGAAAGGCCGGGGCTACAATTTGAAAGAGAATGTCCAGGACTGGGATGCGCCGGGAAAGAAGGGGGCGGGCGGAAGTAAAGAAAGAAAAAAAACCGCGGTTACCAAGACGGTCAAATTTACCCGGCAGGGAATTGAGCGGCTCCCCGAGGATAAGCCGGTCCTGTACCGGATCATCGACGCGTCCGGGGCCATGAATTACGTGGGCGTGGCCCAAAAGGGGTATGTGCGGGAGAGGCTTACCGGGCACCTGGGAAAAATCCCGGGAGTGAAGGTGCAAATCGAGCAATTCAATAATCTCGAAGACGCCATGAAAAAAGAGGTTAACGTCATCCGGCGGGCGAAGGCGAGGTCTGGCAGGGAAAGGAAGCCGTAGGGCGGGAAAGCGAAGCGCATCCCGCCTTCAACATTATTCATGAACCGCCGATGAACGCAGATAAACGCAGATAATTTGACATGAGCTTGGCCATAAATTAAAATATCTTCAAAGGCTTACAGCCTAGAAAATGAATAGAGCAAAGGATTACCAATAATGAATGAAACTACGGCCAACCAGCCCGCTCCGGCGGATAAAACCAAGACCCTTTATCTGGTCTGCGGGCTGCTCATGCTGCTTATCCTCGGTTTTGACCTGGCCGTTCCCTTGGGAGTGGCCATGGGCGTCTTTTATGTGGTCCCGGTGCTGATCACCCTTTGGGCCCCCCGCAAGAGTTTCACCCTGGCGGTGGCCGTCCTGGCGACGATTTTGACCATTGCCTGTTTCTTCTATAAGCCCCCGGCCGGAGAACTCTGGAAGGTCATCTTCAACCGGTCCATCTCCGTGTTCGCCATCTGGGTGACGGCGGTCCTGGGCCTGCAAAGAAAGGCCGCCGTGGGAAAGCAGGAAGAGGCAGTGCGGGAAAGGGAAAAGGCCCTGGAAGAAGTGAAGATCCTGCGAGGGTCTCTCCCCATCTGCTCTTACTGCAAAAGGATCAGAAACGATGCCGGAGCCTGGACCCAGATGGAGGCCTATATCCGGGACCACTCGGAAGCGGAATTCAGCCA
>DYJG01000518.1 GCA_020723225.1 Desulfobacca acetoxidans
GGGCAGGGGGCCGCGCTCAATCGGGGGGAAATCAAGCAAAACTCTTATGACACTATCCAGGAAGAACTTACCCAGAGTATCGCCAAAAAAGGAGACACCGATCTGATAGAGGCCGCCAACGCCCTGGCCAGCAAACAATTGGCCTATCAAGCCGCGTTGCAGGCGTCCTCCATGGTAATGAATATGAGCTTGTTGAATTATCTCTAAATATTTTCTGGAGATTCGGATATAATGAGCCATACCTGACGCCCCCGATTCTCCGGAAAGATTCCGCGGCTTGACGATCAACGGCAGGGAAGCCGGGGGGTGCAGAGAATCTGGCGACTGCGGCCCCCAGACCAGGAAGGTTGATTTGCTAATTCTCACACGCAAAATCGGCGAAGGCATCATTCTCGGGGATGATATCCGCATCGCCATCTTGGAAATCCGGGGGAAACAGATCCGGATCGGTATTGAGGCGCCGCCGAACGTAGTGGTTCTGCGGGAAGAAATTTACCAGCGCATCCAGGAGGAAAACCTTCGGGCCGCTGGCGTCAGAGACGTGGACTTGAAAGAAATCGCCAATATCTGGAAGCAGAAGAAAGAAAATGAGCCTGGATAAACAGAAAACCCCGGTTGAGCCTGCCTCCACCACCATTGCCACCAGACATTTCGGGGAGATCGCGGTGCGGGAAGACCAGATTATCACCTTCACCCCGGGGTTGTTGGGGTTTTCCGACCTCCACCGATATATCCTGATCGAACACGGCCAGGACTCCCCGTTTCTCTGGCTCCAATGCGTGGACGACACCGACCTGGCCTTCGTGGTCATCGACCCCGTCTATGTCCTGAGCGATTACCAGATCGGCCCCATCAACGGCGTCAAGAAAGAACTGGACGTTCAGAATCTCCAGGACCTGAAGGTGTTGGTGATCCTCACCATCCCTTCCGGCCGCCCCCGGGAAATGACCGCCAACCTCATGGGGCCGCTGCTGGTAAACCTGGCCAACCGCCGGGGCAAACAACTGGTCCTGGAAAATTCCCCCTATTCACATAAGCACCCGGTCCTGCCGGCCTGACCACCAGGGGAACCATGCAGGCAGACGCCAATCCCTTCCTTGGCCCTGGCTTGCCAGGCGTGTGGGCCTTCAGGGGAGAGAAGGTTTTTTTCCCGCATCCCAATAAATTAATTTGACATTACTCTTTGGTGGAATATATTATAGCCGTGAAAGGAGTATAGCGGCTTTTTCTCGTTTACTCCAGTGGGGGGGGAGGAAAGCCGGGTATCAACCTTAGCATAGAGGAGGAAGGAGAGTATGCGTTCAAAAGTGGTGGTAGGGTTGATTGTGGCTTTGGTGGCCGTGGGGTTAGTCGCGGGCTTCGCCATGGCTCAGGCCAAAGGCGGCGCCAAGTTGCTCTGCGTCTCCAAAAAGGAGCTCAAAGGGGAAGAGACCGTGGCCTCCTGTCTGGCCAAGGGTGAGCGGTTCGCCATTGTGGATCCGTATGGCCTCGTCCGCATTCTGTCCCCCGAGGAAATCGAGCTGACCAAGGCCTTCAACCCAAAGGCTTTCGAAACTCGGGCTTTCGGTATCAAATATCAAAAATTAGCACCCGTAATCACTCCTTTGCCGGTCAGCCCGGAAGTACTAGACTAAGCCGATCTTTCCCGGAAGGGAAATCCCGGCGGCAGGGTAACCTGCGCATCAGGTTTGAGAGCCCCCAAGGCTTGCTTTGGGGGCTTTTTTTTGTTCGAAAATCGGACAACAACGGCATAATTCCCTGGAGTTTTTCTTTTCCTTAGGCTATAAGGTATTTGTGATAAAATAGACAAGCTTGAAATGGCATTTGGATCATTATAAACCTGCGAAAAATGAGGTTTTCCCGATTTCAAGATGGAGGTAATCAAAGCATGAGTAAGGCAACCCTCAACCTTGATGGGATGACGGTGGAATTTCAGCCCGGTCAGACCATTTTGGAAGTGGCCCGGAGCCACGGAATCTATACCATCCCCACCCTGTGCTTTCTGAAAGACACCACGGCGACGGGATCCTGCCGGATGTGCATGGTGGAAGTGGAAAACGCCCGGACCCTGCTGCCCGCGTGCGCCACCGTCGCTTCTCCGGGAATGACCATCAAGACCGAATCCCCCCGGGTGGACGCAGCCCGCAAGATGGTGCTGGAACTGATTCTTAATTCCGGCAACCATAACTGTCTCATCTGCGAAGCCAATGGAGAATGTGAGCTGCAGGCCCTGGCCTATCGCTACGGAGTGCCCACCCCCGCGTTCGCAGCCGCCCCGGATCACCCATATTATTATGAAGACAACAACAGCATGATCGTCCGGGACTTCTCCAAGTGCATCATGTGCGGCCGCTGCGTGCGGGGCTGCAATGAGCGCCAGGTCAACCAGGCCATCAGTATCGGCTACCGCGGCCCCCACAACAAGATCGTGGCCAAGGC
>DYJG01000519.1 GCA_020723225.1 Desulfobacca acetoxidans
CTGCCACCGGATATCTAAATCCGAAATTCGAATCTCGAAATCCGAAACAAATCCGAATTTCGAAAAGGCAATGACAACAATATTATTGTTTCGAATTTCGAATTTCGTATTTCGGATTTTCCCCTCCTGCCTTCGGGGCGTGCTGTCATGGCTTTTCCATCTCCCAGAACCCAGAACCTATTTTTTCAGTTCCGCCAGTTCCTTCTCCAGCCGGGCGATGGTTTCCTCGTGCGCCCGCTCTTTTTCCTCCATCTTCGAAACATCCTCGAGGGCCAGCAGGATCAAGGCGGGATGTTCGCCTGCGGCCGGGATGCGCCGGGCGTTCAACACCATGGTCCTGTGGCCGATCTTGGGAAAGGTATGCTCCACCTCAAAGTCGTTGAACGCGGCGTTTTTCGGGATAATCTCTTCCAGTAACTCCCTGAGCTTGGGAATGTCCCACTGGCCGTCCCCCAGTTCGTAAAGGGGTATATTCTCCGTATCTTTCTTGGAGACATGGAAAGCTCTATAAAAAGCGTGGTTGGCCGAAATCACCTGCAGGTCGCCATTCAGGACCAGGAGCGGCTCCCGCACGGTGTTGACGATGGACTCCGCGAAGTTCTTGGCCATGCCCAGGAAGTGCTGGGCGGAAATATCGATGAAGGTGACCACCACCCCGTCGATGACGTTTTCCCGGGTGCGGTATGGCAGGATGCGGGCGGCGTAAATCTCCCCGGAGAGGCTCTTTAATTCCATCTCCTTGACCTGCAGGGAGTGCAACACCTCGGAGACGTCCCGCCAGAGATTGTCATATTCCACCTTGGGGGAGATGTCTTTGATGGAACGGCCCACGTCCTGGGAGAGCAGGTTGAAAAGCTGGGTCGCGGCCGGGGTGAAGCGCTTGATCCGCAGGTCCCGGTCCAAAAACAGAGTGCCGATCTCGGTGGAGGCCAGCAGGTTGTTGATGTCGTTGTTGACTTCGGTGAGCTCATCCACCTTGTTGTTGAGCTCGGCGTTCACCGTCACCAGCTCCTCGTTGGTGCTTTGCAGCTCCTCCTTGGCGGTCTCCAGCTCCTCGTTGGTGCTTTGCAATTCCTCGTTGGTGCTTTGCAACTCCTCGTTGGTGGATTTGAGCTCTTCGTTACTGGCCTCCAGTTCCTCCACCGTGGTCTGGAGGTACTCTTTGGTGGCCTGGAGTTCGTGCTCCAGGACGGCCACCCGGGATTCATCCTCCGGCTTGACCTTGGTTTTGCATTTGGTCTCCGGAACTTTGGGCGGCGCTGTCTGTTCCTTGAACACTAACAGAAACAGGTTGGCGGCCCCGGGTGAGGCCAGGGGCCGGGCAATCAGATCCAGGTAGCCGATGCCGCCTTCCGGTTGCCGGAAAGGGATGGATTCGCCTTTAACCGTCTTTTTGTCGGAGATGGCCCGGTGCAGGATGGTAAGCAGCTTGGGGCGCAGGTCTTCGTGGGCCAGGTTGAAGAGATTGAAGCTGGGCTCCCCCCGGGGCATGCCCAGGTATTTATCGGTGCGGCCTTGCAGAAAGAGTACGTCGTAGCGGTTGTTGATGAGGACGGCCGCGGGCGCGTACTCCTCCAAAACCAGGCGCTCCATCAGGGTGCGGGCGTTTACCTCCCGGAGAGGCTCTTCTTTCTGGTATCTCCGGGTCTCGGCCATGGGCAGACTCAGCGCGGGGTAATCGGCAAGGCGGTGGATCACCGGGCCTTTGCGCTGGTAAACCTTCCATTTGGTATCCACCGGCGCGAAGAGGTCCGGGTGGCCGCCGATGGTCTCGGAAGACCCCAAAAAAAGATAGCCGTTGGGCATCAGGGTGAAGTGGAACAGGGGGAGAATCTGCCTTTGCAAGTCCGTGTCCAGGTAGATGAGGACGTTGCGGCAACTGATGAGGTCCAGGCGGGAGAAAGGCGGATCGCTGATGAGGTTCTGGGGGGCATAGACCACCGTTTCCCGGATTTCCTGCTTGATCTTGTAGACGTTGTCTTTTTTGACAAAGTATCTTTTCAGGCGTTCCGGGGCGACATCCGCGGCGATGGACTCCGGGTATTCCCCCACCCGGGCTTTATCGATGGCATCCCCGTCGATATCCGTGGCAAAGATTTGGATCTGGTGGTGCTTGCCGGTGCGCTCCATGGCCTCGTCAAAGAGAATGGCAATGGACAGGGCCTCTTCGCCGGTGCCGCAGCCGGGGACCCAGATGCGGATGGCCTGGTCCCCGGGCTTGTGGTCCAGGATATCCGGAATGACCTTGGTCTCCAGGGCCTTGAAGGCCTCGGGGTCCCTAAAAAAACTGGTGACGCAAATCACCAGGTCTTTGAACAGGGTCTGGATCTCCGCGGGATTGCGCTGCAAATAGCGGAAATAATCGGCGATGTCTTCGATCTTGTGGACCGCCAGGCGCCGGCCGATGCGGCGGCGGATGGTGGTCTG
>DYJG01000007.1 GCA_020723225.1 Desulfobacca acetoxidans
AATTCCAGGATGGCGGGAATTGTCGGACGACCGAAGGAAGAGTTGATGGGCAAGGGCCTGGGCGAGATTATCTCACCCCAGCATCAGCGCATGGCCGCGGATTTGGTTCGGATGTTGAGAGAGGGCTACCGGGAGGAATCGCAATTTTGCAGCACCCTTGACCGCCCGGATATGGAAGGCGAGAGCCGCTTCTTCGAAACCTGCATGGCGGCTTCCAGGATTGGAAAAAACATTCTCACCTGTATTTACCTGCGCGATCTGACCTATCGTATTAAAATTCATGAACAATTGCAAAAAACCAACACTTTTCTTAATAACATCATCCGTTGCAGCGTGGACGGTATTGTGGTGGTGGATCCCAAGGGGGTTCCCATCATCTTCAATGAAGGCGCAGAACGCATCCTGGGATATCGAGCCGAAGAGATCGTCGGCAACCGGCAAAACTTTTTCAAATTCTATCGACCGGCAGTGGCCATTGAAGTGATGCGACGATTGCGCAGCAATGAATACGGCCCCCCGGACCGGCTGGGCAATATGCAGGTGACGTTCATCAACAAACAGGGAGAGGAAGTGCCGGTGAATTTTTCCGCGGCCATTATCCGGGAAGGGACCCAGGAAATCGCCAGCGTCGGCATCTTCTCGGATTTGCGGGAACATCTGAAGATGCGTCGGGAGTTGGAGAACAGCCAGGCGCAACTGCTGCAAGCGGAAAAAATCGCCGGCCTGGGCCGGCTGGCCGCGGGCGTGGCCCATGAGATCAACAATCCCCTGGCCGGAATCCTTATCTATGCCGAGATTCTCAAACGGGACCTGGAAGAAATTGCCGGGGCCCGGGAGAACGTAGAGGTGATTATCGATCAGACGGTGCGCTGCCAACAGATCGTCAACCGCCTGCTGGAGTTCAGCCGCCAGTCCCTGGGCCAGAAGATGTTGTTCGACCTGAACGAGGTTATCAGCCGTTGCGTGGACCTCATCAGCCATCAGCCCCTGTTCCATGACATCGAGATCAACCGGGACCTGGATCCGGAACTGCCCCAGATCATCGGCGACCCCGGACAACTGCAGCAGGTCTTTACCAATCTGTTGCTCAACGCCGCGGACGCCCTGGGCGGCCACGGCAAGATCGGCATCAGCAGCCTTCCTAAGCCCGGAGGCGACGGCGTGGTCCTGACCTTTACGGACACGGGCCCGGGCATTTCCCCGGCCATTAAGGACAAAATCTTCGATCCCTTTTTTACCACCAAACCTCCGGGCAAGGGCACCGGATTAGGGTTATCCATCGTTTACGGGGTATTGCAGCGGCATGGGGGCACCATCGAGGTGGACAGCGCCCCTCAAGGGGGAGCGGTCTTTACCCTCACCCTCCCCCTGGATTCTCCGGATTATGGGGAAATTCCCTTCGAGATTCCGGAGAGGTAAAAGGGAACAAGGTGAAAAGGGAAAAGTAAAGAAAACAATCTGGTTGGGAAGTATTTCCCTTTTCCCCTCTTCCCCTTTTCACCCAGTTTAAAGCCGAATCACTCTTGCAGAACTCCTGGTAAGGAAATCGGCCCATGGAAGAGCAAACCACCATACTGGTAGTGGATGACGAGAAGGTGATCCGGGACGGCTGCACCCTCCTGCTGCAGCCCGAGGGCTACCGGGTGGTCACCGCGGCCAATGGCCGGGAAGCCCTGGACCTGATGCGGGATCAACCGGTGAACGTGGTTCTCTGCGACCTGAAGATGCCGGTGATGGGGGCCCTGGAGGTCCTGAAGGAAGCCGGCGCCCTCTATCCGGAGGTGCCCATCATCATCATCACCGGCCACGGCACCGTGGCCGACGCCGTGGAATGCATGAAGCAGGGGGCCTACGACTTCGTCACCAAACCCTTCCGGGTGGATCATCTGACCCTGGCGGTGAAAAGGGCCTTGGAAAAACAGCATCTGGAACGACAGACCCGGCGTCTTCAAGAGGAGCAGGCCAAAAACCTCTATACCCTGGCCATGGAGCAGAGCCGGTTGCTGACCATCGTCAATTGCATGGCCGACGGGGTGTTGGTGACCAACCGCGTTGGTGAGGTGGTGCTCTGCAATCCCACCTTCAAGCAGTTGATGGGCCTCTCGGGGTCTTTGCCCCAACCCGGCCCCCTGGAGGCCTACCTGGGCGAGGAGTCTTTCCTGAAAACCATTGAGGAACTGTGCGCCACGGCCGAAACCGGGCCGGCCAAATGTCTCTCCCAGGAACTCTGCCGGGGCCGGGTGCACCTGCGGGCCATGTCCGCGCCGGTTTTCGGGCCGGACGAGAAAGTCTTGGGCACGGTCACCGTCTTCCATGACGTCACGGCCTTCAAGGAACTGGACGCCATGAAGAACGACTTCGTGAACATGGTGTCCCACGAACTCCGCTCGCCGATGACCGCCATTAAATTGCAGCATGAAGTGATCCTGGACGGTTTGGCCGGGGAGGTGACCCAGAAGCAGCGGGAACTCCTGAGCCGGGCCCAGGCCAAGATCCAGGGGTTGCTGGAGCTGATCAACGAATCCCTGGACATTGCCAAAATCGAGGCAGGCCACCGCCACCTGGAACTGGTCCCCCTGCAACTGGGGGAAGTGCTCCGGGAAGTGGCGCAACTTCTGGAGGCCAAGGCCGCGGACCAGAAGGTCGTTCTGAGGCTGGCCGTGCCTCCGGATCTGCCGCCGGTCCGGGCCGACCGCCGCAGCATGGAGGAGGTGTTCGTCAACCTGGTGAGCAACGCCATCAACTATTCCCCCGGCGGCGGCGAAGTCACCATTGCCGGGCTCTCCCACGGAGACTACGCGGAAGTGCGGATCAGCGATACGGGTATCGGCATTGAACCCGAAGAGATCCCCAAAATCTTCGATAAGTTTTACCGGGTGAAAAACCCCAAGGCCCGGCAGATCATCGGCACCGGCTTGGGCCTGGCCATTGTCAAAGGGATCGTGGAAGCCCACCGGGGCACGGTGGAAGTGGAATCCCGGTTGGGGGAGGGCAGTACTTTTCGGGTTTTGCTCCCCAGATAAGTTTTTGATCTCCCGGCGCCAGGATATGGTATAATCGATATATCTTATCGAAATATCTAAAAATGTAGAGCAGACAGGGGCGAAGGTGGTGAGCAGGACAGGTAGTGATATCACCCGGCAAATCCTGGTGGTGGATGACGAAGCCACGATTCGCACCGGCATCACCCAGGTTCTGGAGAAACAGGGCATGCAGGTGGCCGCCGCCGCCACCGGCCAGGAGGCCCTGGAGATCCTGGTCGCCCGCCCCCTGGGGATAGTGCTCCTCGATATTAAATTGCCGGATATGGACGGGGTGGAAATCCTGAAACACATCCGTCTGGAACATCCGGACACCGAAGTGATCATGATTACCGGCTATCCCACCATTCAGGGCGCGGTGGAGTGCATCCGGCACGGGGCCATGGATTACCTGGTGAAACCCTTCCGGCTGGACGACCTGGAAGTCTTGATCGCCACTGCCCAAGATCTGCTGACTAAAAAATACACCCCTCTTCTGCCGAAAGACAACCGGACCCAGGGCATTGATTTTATTGTGGGCCAGAGCCCGGCCATGCAAAAGGTCTTCGCCAAGATCCGCCGGGCCGCGCCCAGCGACAGCACCGTGCTGCTCACCGGGGAGTCCGGCACCGGCAAGGAACTGGCGGCCCGGGCCATCCACAACCTCAGCCCCCGCAAGGATAAGGAGTTCGTGCCGGTGGACTGCTCCGCGCTGGTGGAGACCCTGCTGGAGAGCGAACTCTTCGGCCACGTCAAAGGATCGTTTACCGGCGCGCACCAGACCAAACACGGGCTGTTCGAGCTGGCCAACCAGGGCACCTTTTTCTTTGATGAAATTACCAACCTCAGCCTCAACATCCAGGCCAAACTCCTCCGGGTGATCCAGGAACGGGAATTCATGAAAGTGGGGAGCCAGAAGCGCATCAAACTGGACATCCGCATCATCGCCTCCTCCAACCGCAGCCTGGAAGAGGCCATCAAGGCCGGCACCTTCCGGGAAGACCTCTTCTACCGCCTCAGCGTCATCCCCATCCATCTGCCGCCGCTTAGAGAACGCGACGGGGACATCCCCCTGCTGGTGGAGCATTTCCTCCGGAAATACCGGCAGCGCGGCGACCGGGAGATTCTAGGCGTATCCGCGCCGGCCATAAAGATGCTCACCGCCTACTCCTGGCCGGGAAACGTCCGGGAACTGGAACACACCATCGAGCGCATCGTCATCCTGGAAGACGGGGATCTGATCCAGCCGGAGCACCTGCCCAGCTTTATCTCCCAAAGGCAGAGCGAGTTGCAGGTCTTTTCCGACGGCGAATACACCCTGGAGGAACTGGAAAAGCGTTATATTCAATTGATCCTCAAACGCACCAAGGGCCGGCGCCAGGATGCGGCCCGCATCCTGGGCATCAACCGCAAGACCCTGGGCCACAAGATCGAAAAATACCAGATCAGAGTCAATTAAGAATTCGGCCTGGCCGATTCCTCCCGCCGCTCCTTTCTTTTTTTTTGAAAAATTTTCGGAATCGCAGTTGACAGACCGGGAATAAGTAGCTAATGTATATAGAAACGATATAGAATAAAAAAGTATAGTACTCGGCGACAGCCGGGAGGTGAATATGCGATTCGTTACCGAATTAAAAGCCGATGCCACCGCGGACCTGGTCTACCGGGTCTGCCCCATGCATCTGCTGGAGCCCGTGGATCTGATTAAGGACCTTAAACAAGGCCAGGTTCTGGAAATCCTCACCGATTATGACGGCGCGCTGGAAGACATTCCGGCCTGGTGCGCCAAAAACGGCCAGGAATTCCTGGGCGTCGGGGAAGAGGAAGACGAGGAATACTATAAGCTTTATATCCGTAAGCTGCATTAAGGATAAGACATGAAACGGGTTTATTTGGATCACGCCGCGGCCACTCCGGTGCGCCGCGAAGTTTTGGAAGCGATGCTCCCTTATTTCCGGGAGCGTTTCGGGAATCCTTCGGCGGTATACGACCTGGGGTCCGAGATTAAAGACGCCCTGGAAGAGCAGCGGGAGAAGGTGGCCCGGTTGATCGGCGCCCATAGAGACGAAGTGGTCTTCACTTCGTCCGGCGCGGAAGCCAATAACCTGGCCGTCAAAGGCGTGGCCCTGGCCAACCTGAAGAAGGGAAACCACGTCATCGTCTCGGCCATCGAGCATCATTCGGTGCTCAACGCCGCCAGGTACCTGGAGAAGTTCCATGATTTCGAGGTGACCTTCCTGCCGGTGGATAAATACGGGCTGGTGGATCAGGAACGGCTGCGGCGATCCCTATCTCCGGCCACGCTGCTGGTTTCCATCCAGCACGGCAGCAACGAGGTCGGCACCATCCAGAATATCCGGGAGTTGGCAGCGGTGTGCCGGGAGCAGGGGGTCATTTTTCACACCGACGCGGTGGCCACCGCGGGCCAGGTCCCGGTGGACGTGCAGGACCTGGGAGTCGATTTGCTGACCCTGAACGGGCCGGCCCTGGGGGCGCCCAAAGGGGTGGGAGCCTTGTACTTCCGCCAGAAACTGCGCCTGGTGCCCCAGATTCATGGGGGCATCCAGGAAAACGGCAGGCGGGGGGGCACTGAGAACGTGCCCGCCATTGTCGGTCTGGGCAAGGCCGCGGATCTGGCCCGGGAGGAATTGGCGGCCAGGGCAAAATATCTCTCCTGGCTGCGGGACCTGTTGGCGGCTGGGGTCCAGGAACGCGTCCCCGGGGTGGTCTACACCGGCCATCCCGCCCAACGGCTGCCCGGTCTGGCCAGTTTTTGCGTGGAGGGCATCGAGGGCGAGGCCCTGCTCTTCATGTTGAGCAGCCAGGGGATTTACGCCAACACGGGTTCCGCCTGCGCTTCCAAGGCCTTGAAGACCTCGCCGGTGCTGGGAGCGTTGGGTATCCCCTCGGAACTGGCCCAAGGGTCTGTAGTCTTTACTTTTAATGCCGAAAACTCGGAAGAAGACATAAATTATGTTTTATACCACCTGCCCCTGGCCGTGGGCCGGTTGCGGTCCTTTTCCCCGGTATGGCGGAAAAGAACGGCTGCGGCTGTGGGGGAATGAAGAGGATATGATGAAACTTTCCACCAGAAGCAGATACGGCACCAGGTTGATGCTGGATATGGCCGAACATTATGATGACGGGCCCATTCACTTGATGAAGATTGCCCAACGCCAGGGAATTTCGGTGAAATACCTGGAACAGATCATCATCCCCTTGAAGAAGGCTCAATATATCAAGAGCCTGCGGGGTCCGAAAGGCGGGCACGTCCTGGCCAAACCCCCGGAGGAAATCACCGTGGGGGAAATCGTGGCCCTGCTGGAAGAGGGCGACAGTCTGGTGGAGTGCTCCCAAAACGCCGAAGTGTGCGAGCGCTCCTCCGTCTGCCCCACCCGCCAGGTCTGGCGGGAGGCGGCTGCAGCCATGTTCGCCAAGCTTGACTCCGTCACCCTGGCGGATTTGCTCAACCGAACATAAGCCCCTTAAGGGGAAGGAGTTGTCGCTTATGTATAGCGAGATCGTGATGGATCATTTTGCCAATCCCAGGAATGCCGGGGTCATCGAGGATGCGGACGGCGTCGGGGAAGTGGGCAACCCCATGTGCGGGGACATGATGACCTTTTATATCAAGGTCAAGGATGACCTTCTGGAGGACGTGAAGTTCCAGACCTTCGGTTGTGTGGCCGCAATTGCGGTCTCCAGCATGGTGAGTGAGATGGCCAAGGGTAAAAGGCTGGTAGAAGCGCAGCAGATCACCAACAAGTCGGTGGCCGAAACCTTGGGCGGCCTGCCCAAGAATAAGATGCACTGCTCCAACCTGGGCGCCGAGGCCCTGGCCCTGGCCATTAAGAATTACCGGGAAAAACAAAAAAAGAACGCGGCTTAATGGAAAGGAAACAACATGAATCCACCACTCCCTCAAGAGAAAACCGATGGTCCCATACATGAGAAAACCGATGCGCCGATGCCCATTAAACCGGGAGAAAGGGACCGCTCCCTGGCCGCGGAGGTGAGAAGCCGCAGCGGCACGAACTTCAACTGCTGTTTCCAGTGCCGCTCCTGCGGCAACGGCTGTCCTTTTATCCAGGCCATGGATTACCCCCCCAACGTCCTCTTGCGCATGCTGCAATACGGCATGGACCGGGAGGTCCTGGAATCGAAGACCATTTGGGTCTGCGCGGGCTGCCATACCTGCTCCAGCCAGTGCCCCATGGCCATCGATCTGGCCGGGGTGATGAACACCTTGCGCATCATGGCCATGGAGCGGGGGGCGGCCGTGGCCAAACCCAATATCCTCAAGTTTCACGAGGAGGTGCTGGGCTCTCTCAGGCGCTACGGCCGGGCCCACAAACTGGGGATCATGTGGCGCTACAAATTACGGACCCGCCGCTGGTTCAGCGACATGGACACCGGGCTGAAAATGCTGGCGAAGCGTAAATTGGAACTGATCCCTTCCCGGGTGAAGGCCATCAAAGAGATCGAAGATCTCTTCCAGCGCTATGGGAGGAACGGCAAATGAGCGGCCGCCAAGAACTTGATTTTTCCTACTTCCCCGGCTGTTCCATGGCCACCACCGCCGCGGAAAGCAACGCGTCCCTGATGAAGGCCGCCAAAATAGTGGGCCTTAATCTGGAGGAATTGGAAGACTGGAATTGCTGCGGCTCTTCTTCGGCGCAAACCATGTGCGCGGATCTGGGGTTGGCCATGGCGGCCCGGAACCTGTCCCTGGCGCCCCGGGGACGGCCTCTGGTGGCCATGTGCCCCCGGTGCCTCCATTACCTGCGCAGTGTGCAAGCGCGTCTTAAGAACGACCCGGAGACCCGTCGGGACCTGGAAGAGCGCTGGGGCCGTTTCATTCCCCTGGACCTGGAGATCATCCACTTCCTGGAGGTCCTGGTGCGCTACGCGCCCGAACGCCTGAAACAGAACGTCAAGCGGAGCCTGAAGGGCCTCAAATTCGTGCCTTACTACGGCTGCACCGTGTTCCGTCCCCCCGGTTTGGCCCGGGAGAAGTATTACCAGGGGGAGATGGAGAACGTCCTCTCCATCTTGGGCGCTGAGCCCATTATCGGCGCTTATACCCACCGCTGCTGCGGTTCGTTTCTGTCGGCCACCGACCCGGAACTGGTCACGCCTCTGGTCAATGAGATCGTGGACAGCGCGGTGCTGGCCGAGGCCCATTGCCTGGTCACGGCCTGCGCCATGTGCCAGCTCAACCTGGAGATTCGCTGCGACTCCCGGGTCAAATTGCCGGTCTTCCATTTCTCCGAGGTCCTGGCCCTGGCTTTGGGCGCAGAGGACTATGAGGGCTGGTTCGCCCGCCACCTGGTGGACCCCCGGCCGCTGCTGAAGGAACTGGCCCTGGTGGCGTGAGAAAGTGAGCGGTGAGCGGTGAGCAGAGTTCCGGGTTCCGGGTTCCGAGTTGCGGGTTGCGAGTTGTGAGTTATGAGTTATGAAACGGTGGCACAGGCTTTCCAGTCTGTGCGGATTAATTAATCCATCCAATATTGCTTATGTATTTGACCTCAAATTAGGATATTGATGGGGCGGGCCTTCGTGCCCGCCCCGGTCCGGACTATCTCCAACACATTATTTCCACCTCATAAGCCCCAATCTGGCAAAAATAAGCGAATCTAGATAGAATAATGCCGAACTCGCCTGAACTATGAGAGGCGATAGAGGAATTCTTTTAACTCGGAACTCGGATCTCTTCCGCGCACAGAGCTGAATATTATCGGACCTGAACCATGATTAATTACCTCTTCCGCCGTAGACTGGCAAAAACCCGGGACCGGGCCGGGGAAATCACCCTTGGGGACCTGGAGCAGGCCCGGAAAGTCGTTTTTGCCCTCTTTGCCCGCTACGGGGACGTGATCATCAGCCTCAGCGTCATCAAGGAGTTCATCCGCAAATATCCCGATAAGAAGTTTTTTTTAGTCACCTCCCACCAGATGTACCCTTACGCCCACAAGCTGCTGGGGCCGCAGGCAACGGTGCTGAGCTTCGATAAACGCAGAAACCCCGTCAAACTAATGAAGATCGTATCCTTATTGAAACGGGAAGGGGTGGATTTGGGGTTTAATCCCTGGAGCAGCGGCGATGAGGCCAGGTTTATTATCAGTTATGCCCGCAAATTCCAGTTTTATACGGGCTTCCAGGGCATCGGCAACCTCTATGACCGGGTCCGGGATTATCTTAAGTTGCCCCATGCCGGCCGGGTGTTGCCGGCGTGGAGCCTGGACGGAGTGAAGCGTCTGGTCATCTGCCCCTGTTCCACGGCCCCGGCCAAGAGCCTGGACCAGGACCGGCTCCGGAGATTGCTGGAGCAGGTCCGGCAAAGATTTCCCGGAGTAGAGATAACGGTGGCCGTGCCCCCTCAAGAAGCCCGCAATACCAAAATCCCGGAGCCGGTCTTCGTCTTCCAAAAGAGCAAGGCCGCGTCCCAGGCCTTCCTGAACCTGCTGGAGGGTGCAGACCTGGTCATCAGCGTGGACGCGGGGCCGCTGCACCTGGCGGATAAGCTGGGCAAAAGGACCATCGGCCTCTTCGGACCCACCACCCCCCTGGGGGTGCTGGACCGGGGCACCAACGTGGCCGCGGTTAGGGACCCAGGCCTCACGGGGTTCTTCTGCGGGGTGAAGTGCCGGGAGCCCCGCTGCCTGGAGCGGCTCCTGGCCGGGGACCTCCTGGATTGCCGGGTTACGGGTTATGACGAGGCCCCGGGAGAAATTTGGGAACTGGCGCAATGCCGGTTAAAGTAAAGCCCTGCCTAAATATACCTGCACATAATTGTGTCTATATAATATCTTGACAAGATAGACCGCCGGTCTTATAATATTTCTGTTGGATGAGACGTTGGCCGCGGCCTTTGCACAGCCCCCCAACCCCCCCACCCGCACAAAAAATCGAACTCCTTACCCAGGAAGCCGGGACTCCGTGATGGGGCCGCCGTTATAATTCGGGCCCTGGGAAGAGTAAAGAAGGTACCGAAAAAATGATTGATGAACATGGTTTCGATCTTGGCAATACCCAATTCCAGCCCCAGGCGGAAGTCGTCACCGCGGTGCTGCCCCACCCCGTCCACGGCCGGTTAACCGAAAGGGTAATCCCCCTGGTGCGGCGCTATCTTTCTTTCAGCGGCTGCCCCTACGTGCTCTGCTGGCGGGATCATGGGGTGGCTTATTATACGCCCGTCTGCTAAGGTTTGAATCATAGGGGATGCCGCGGCCGGCGGCATCCCCGTTTCCTTTCTTCTCTAATTCCCATCTGAAACTGCCACCCATTTCCTGCCAATCCGCTGCTGGTGATCCCCCCGGCCCGGCAATGCCGGTCCATCCGGGGAGATGCGCCTGTTTCCCTTTAAAAATCTGAATTAATTAGAGGAAGATTCCGATATGAAAATGAAAAGTTTTATTCATATAGGGATTTATTTTAATATGGACCGGATATCCAGTCTTCCGCAAGGGGATCAAGATGCGGGATGAAGATAAGAGCAAGGAGCAACTGATCAAGGAATTGAGGGAGTTACGCCGCCGAGCCGGGAAGGCGCCGCGGCGGGATTACCCCTTGTTCGCCCACCCCGGGGAGAGCGGCCCGGCGGCATCCGGACCGGAAGAAAAGAAAAAAATCCGGGTTGCCGGCATCGATATCGAGTGGGATCCCAAGCTTGGCGCCTGCACCCTTGAGGATATGGCCGCCACCATGCGCAAACTGGAGGAAGAGGTCGCCGAGCGTCAACGCGCGGAGGAGGTCCTGCGGGAATATCATCAAAAGCTGGAAGCCCTGATTCAGGCCTCGCCCTTAAGCATCTTCGTCCTGGACCCCGAAGGCAAAATCCTGCTTTGGAATCCGGCCTCGGAAAGCACCTTCGGCTGGAGCGCCAAGGAGGTCTTGGGCCGGGTGCTGCCCATCGTGCCCGAGGATAAGGAAGAGGAGTTTTGGAATAACCTGCGCCGGGGTTTGGCCGGCGATTCCTTAAAGGGCGTGGAGTTGCGCCGCCGCAAGAAGGACGGCACGCCCATCGATATCAACGTTTACACTTCCCCCCTTTATGATTCCCAGGGCCAGGTCACCGGGCTCATGGTGGTGGACGCCGATGTCACCGAACGGAAGCGGGCGGACGAGTTAATAAAATTAAATGAGTCGCGCCTGGAAGCCTTGCTGCAACTGAACCAGATGACGGACGCCTCCCTTTCCGAAATAACCAATTTTGCCATGGAAGAAGCGATCCGGCTGACCGGGAGCAAGATCGGCTACATCGCCTTTATGAATGAAGATGAGACGGTATTGACCATGCACGCCTGGTCCAGGGCCGCCATGGCCGAATGCCGCATTTCCGACAAGACGCTGAAATATCCCGTGGAGACCACGGGACTCTGGGGTGAGGCGGTGCGCCAACGGCGGCCGATCATCACCAATGACTACGGCGCGGCCAATCCCTGGAAAAAGGGCTATCCCGAAGGCCACGTGCATATCCTCAGGCATATGAATGTGCCGATTTCCGACGGCCAGAAAATCGTTTTGGTTGCCGGGGTGGGGAATAAGCCGGCAGACTACGATGAATCGGACGTGCGGCAGCTTACCCTCCTGATGGAGGGGATGTGGCGGATGCTGCAGCGCAATCAGGCGGAGGCCGAACTGGAGCAATCCATTTCCCTGCTCCAGGCCACCCTGGAGTCCACGGCCGACGGCTTGCTGGTGGTGGATAACTTCGGAAAGATCCTCGCCTACAACCGGAAGTTTGCCCAGATGTGGCGTATTCCTGAAAGTGTCCTGGCCTCCCGGGATGATGACCAGGCCCTGGCCTTTGTCCTGGAGCAAGTCAGGGACCCGGATGGTTTTGTTAGGAAAGTGTGGGAGTTATATGGCGAACGGGAGGCGGAGAGTTTCGACTTGATAGAGTTTAAGGATGGGAGAGTTTTTGAACGCTTTTCCCAACCGCAGCGCATCGGCGAAACCATTGTGGGCCGGGTTTGGAGTTTCCGGGATATCACGGAGCGCAAGCAAGCGGAAGAAGCTCTGCGCGAGAGCGAGTTGAAGTACCGCACCCTCTTTGAGAGTTCGGCAGAAGGCATTTTCTTGATGACGGATGTCTTTTTCGACTGCAATGAACAGGCCTGCAAACTCTGGAAGTGCAATCGGGAGGATATTGTGGGGCGTTCCCCGGTGGAATTTTCTCCGGAGGTTCAGCCCGATGGCCGCAGGTCGTCGGAAGCGGCCCAAGAATACCTGGCCGCGGCCTTGGCAGGAGAGCCTCAATTTTTCTACTGGCAGCACCTCAGAAAAGACGGCATCCTAATTGACACCGAAATCTCAATAACATCGCTCATGGTAGACGGGCGGAAAATCCTGCAAGCAACCATGCGGGATATCACTGAACGCCAACGCGGGGAAGAGGCCATCCGGGAGAGCGAAGAAAAATATCGCAAACTCATGGAAACGGCCCATGACGCCATTTTCATCGCCGACGCGGACACCAGAGGGATTCTCGAAGCCAACTGCAAGGCCCAGGAGTTATTGGGCCTGCCCCAGGAACAAATCATCGGCCTGCACCAGAGTCAAGTCCATCCGCCGGAGGAGGCGGAAAGATACAAAGCGATTTTTCAGGAACATATCGGAAAGGGCGGGGTTATCAGCGAAGACATTTATGTGTCAGATTCCCAAGGCCGCTGCATCCCGGTAGAAATCGGCGCCAGCGTCATCGAGGTGAAAGGCAAAAGGCTGATTTATGGGATTTTCCGGAACCTCACGGCCCAGCGGCAAGCCGAGAAAGCCTTGCGCCGGAGTGAAGAAACATACCGGCTGTTGGTGAACCAGATTCCCGCAGTGGTCTTTAAAGGATATCCGGATTGGAGTATCGATTTTTTTGATGACAAGATTAAAAGCCTCGCCGGCTACGGCAAAGAAGAGTTCGATTCCCGCCGCTTAAAATGGTCCGACCTGATCCTGCCGGATGATTTTGAGGAAATCAAGAGCCAATCCCGGGAAGCCGTCAATGCCCACAGCAGGTCTTATGAACGGGAATATCGCATCCGCAGAAAAGACGGCGGCATCGCCTGGGTCCAGGCCATGGGTCAAAGATTTTACGATGCGGCCGGCAAGCTTGAATACACCAGCGGCGTATTTTTCGACATCACCAGGCGCAAAAGGGCTGAGGAAGCTTTGCTTAACTATGAGTTCATAGCCAATACCGCCAAAGACTGCATGACCCTGATCGACCGCAATTACGTGTACGTGGCGGCCAACGCCGCTTACTGCCGGGCCCACGACAAACGCCTGGAAGAAATGGTGGGGGCAGGCGTGGCCCAAATTTGGGGAGAAGATTCCTTTAATAATGTCATCAGGGGCTATCTCGACCAATGTTTTGCCGGCAGGGCCGTGGAATTCGAAGGCTGGTTCGAATTCGGCAGAAACGGCATGGGGTGTTATCATGTCTTTTATAATCCGTATTTTGATGCCGACGGCAAAGTAGTTTATGCGGCCGTGGTGAGCCGGGACATCACGGAACGCAAAAAGGTGGAGGAGGCGCTGCGGCAAAGCGAAATGAAATACCGCCAGTTGGTGGATCAGATTCCGGCGGTGGTTTATAAGGGCTACACCGATTGGACCATGGATTGTTTCGATGAGAAAGTTAAGGCAATAACCGGCTATTCCCAGGAAGACTTCAACTCCCGGCGTAAAAGCTGGCTGGACCTGATTTTCCCGGAAGACGTCGATCAGGCCAAGAAACTCTTTCGGGAAGCCGTGAAAGGCGACGGTTTTTATGTTACCGAACACCGCATCCGGAGGGAAAACGGGGAGGTGCGCTGGATCCAGGCCAGAAATAGGATCATCTTGGACGCTGCCGGTAAAGTGGATCATATCAGCGGAGTCTTTTTCGACCTCACCGAACGCAAGGAACTGGAAGACCAACTGAATAAGGCCCAAAAGATGGAGGCCATCGGCATCCTGGCCGGGGGCCTGGCCCATGATTTCAACAATCTCCTCACTGCCATCATGGGTTACGGCGAGATTATGTCCTTGGGCCTCCGGAAAGAAGACCCCTTTCATCTATATGTCGAGGAGATCAATAAAGCCGCGAACCGGGGGGCGGCGTTGACCGACCAATTGTTGGCCTTCAGCCGCAAGCAGATTTTGCAGCCCCGGGTGGTCAATCTCAATGAAGTGGTCCTCGATATGGACCAGATGCTGCGCCGCCTGATCGGTGAGGATATTGAGCTGGCCACCGTCATTTGCCGGGATTTGGGATTGGTGAAGGCCGATCCCGGCCAAATCGAGCAAATTATCATGAATCTGGCGGTAAATGCCCGGGATGCCATGCCCGAGGGGGGAAAACTGACCGTGGAGACCTCCAACGTCATTTTGGACGATGCCTATGCCCGGAGCCACGTGGACGTCACCCCCGGTCCGTATGTGATGTTAGCCGTGAGCGATAACGGCATGGGCATGAATGCGGAAACCATGTCCCGGATTTTTGAGCCGTTTTTCACCACCAAGGAGAGCGGCAAAGGCACCGGCCTGGGTTTGGCCACCGCCTACGGCATTGTCAAACAGAGCGGCGGGCATATCTGGGTTTATAGCGAGCCGGGGCAGGGAACAACCTTCAAGATTTATCTACCCCGGGTTAAAGAAGCGCCGGTGACTAAAAAACCCAAGGCCACGACGCCCGCCTCCCTGGAGGGCAAGGAGACCATCCTGGTGGTGGAGGACGACGCCGCGCTCCGGGAACTTATCGGCACCGCTTTGCGCAAATACGGTTTTAAAGTGCTGGAGGCCCCACACGGCGGGGAAGCCTTGCTGATCTGTGAGAAACAAAAAGACCCCATCCATTTGATGCTCACCGACGTGGTGATGCCCCAGATCAGCGGCACCGCCTTGGCTGAGAGGTTAAAAAGGCTGCACCCGGAGATGAGAGTGCTTTATATGTCGGGCTATACCGAAAACGCCATTGTTCATCACGGGGTTTTGGACGCTAAGGTCAATTTTATACCCAAACCCTTCCGGGTGTTGGCCTTGATGGAGAAAGTCAGGGAAGTGCTAGATGCTCCCGAGGCGAAAAACAACCACTCTTGACCCGGGTGTATTTAGCTGGTATGCGGCCCGAATGCATTTGGGCGAACCCCAGGCGCCCCTTTCCATCTCCCGCGCTTTCCCTGGAAAAAATTTTGTCAAGGTCTCTGTAAACTTGCCTGTTTTTCATCTTCCCGGGAGAAGAACGGGGGAGCGTCGATGGTAAAGCGGCATGGGCAAAATTCACCAGGCTTTGAAAACAGACCGCCCTTCCCCTGGAATGGCTGAGTTTCCAGGTTCCCCGCCGCAGCCGCGGGCCCTCGGATATCCTTCCGCCAGGCCTGAGTTTCCGCAGTTTTCCCGCCACTTAAACCCTGGCAAATGGGGCCTACAAACCGCATTATACCTGGGATTAAAAAAGCATTAGCGCTATTTATGCTTAAAAATTTCCCGCCGATAAGCTAACAAATGCTCAAATAAACCCGGCAGATTTTTCTAGGGGAACCTAAGATTATTTCTATGATTCTATGGTCCTGCGGGCGTTGAAGATCTATCAAAGCTGAACTGTAATCTCCCTGGCAGCCGTTGGCGAAAAGGATGAGAAAGCATGCGGGGGGCGCCCGGCAGGGAAGATTGCCGCCGTGGAAGAACCCCAAACCCAATATTAAACCATTCAAAGGAGCAAGGCAGATGAAAAAAGGAATGATGGTGGCTCTTGTCACCCTGGTGATGATCCTGGGTGCAAGCATGAGTTTCGCAGCCGACGCCGGCACCAAGGAAGAAGCGGTGGCCCTGGTGAAAAAGGCCGTCGATTACATTAAAGCCAACGGCCGGGATAAGGCCTATGAAGAATTCAGCAACCCCAAGGGACAGTTCGTGGACCGGGACCTGTATATCGTGGTCTACGACATGAACGCCAAGTGTTTGGCCCACGGCCAGAAAAAGAGCATGGTGGGCAAGGACCTGATCGATTTCAAGGACGTGGACGGCAAGGAATTCATGAAAGAGCGGGTAGAGTTGATGAAGAAAAACAATACCGCCTGGCAGGATTATAAATTCATGAATCCGGTCACCAAAAAGATTGAACCCAAGGAGATGTATCTGGAAAAATTTGAAGATGTCATTGTCGGCGCCGGGGTTTACAAAAAATAACCGGCCCGCGATTTCCGGGCGGCCCAGGGAAAGGCCGCAGCTATCCGAGGAATAAACAATGAAATCCATAAAATTGAGCTCCAAAATTTTTGGCGGGTTCGGCATCGTCTTGGCGGTAACCCTGATTCTGACCGGTATTTCCCTGTATATCATGCGGGGGTTGGCCGGTGAGGCCCAGGTTTTGTCAAGCCAATACATGCCCCAGACCCGCATTGCCGGCGAGGTGGAACGCTATGTCTTAAAGACCGTCTCGGAGATGCAGGGATACCACTTTTCCCACGAAGACTCCTATTTAAAGGTATCCAGGCAGCAACTGGAGCTGGCCAAGAAAAACCTCCAGGAAGCCGGGGCCCTGACCGCCAAATACCCGGAGCTGAAAACCCTGAAAGAAAACACCGACAAGGCGGCCTTGAAAATCAAAGAGTACGAATCCTTGATCAGCGAGACGGAAAAGGTGGCCCGGGACATCCATGGACTGCGGAAGAATCTGGAGACCGCGTCCCAGGATTTCCTTAAGCCCGCCCAGGAGTTTCTGGAAGGCGAGACGCAGGCCATGGAGAAGCTGATCAAGGATAAGGCCAGTCCGGAGCAGTTATCGATCCAGCTAAGCAAGATCAACGGCATGAATAACGTCGTCGAACTATGCTACTCCATCCAGTTGGAAACCAGCAAGGCCCAGTTGCTCCGGGACGCGAAACTCCTGGAAGAGGCCGCCAAAAAGTTTAATGAAGTGGAAAATGAGTTGTCCGCGGTGCAAAAGAAGACGGTGGAGGATCTGGCCATCTCCCAGATGGAAGACATCAGATTGGCCGGAGCCAATTACAAAACCAATATGAAAAAGCTGGTGGCCAGCTATTTGGCCCTGGCGGAGTTGGGCCGAAAACGGGACCGGGTGGGCAATGAGGTCCTGGAAATGGCCAAAGTGACGGCCAATGCCGGCATCGGCGAGACCACGAAAAGCGCGGAGAACGTTGACCAGGTATTGCACAAATCGGCCAGGATGTTGATTATCGGCGCCATTATCGGTATCCTGCTCAGCCTGGTGATCATGGTCCTGATCACCAGGGGCATTACCGGACCTATCAATTCCTTCATCCAGCGGCTTTCCGGAGCCGCGGAACAGGTGGCCGGCGCTTCCGGGGAGATCATGGGGGCCAGCGAACAACTAGCCAGCGGCGCTTCCGAGCAAGCCGCGTCCCTGCAAGAGACCACCTCCTCCCTGGAGGAGATGGCGGCCATGACCCGGCGGAACGCGGAAAACTCATATCAGGCCAATTCCCTGATGAATGACGCCAGCAAGGTGGTGGAAACCGCAAGTAACTCCATGACCGAATTAACCGGCTCCATGCGGGAGATCTCCGCGGCCAGTGATGAAACCGCCAAGATCATCAAGACCATCGATGAGATTGCTTTCCAAACCAACCTGCTGGCTCTGAACGCAGCGGTGGAAGCTGCCCGGGCCGGAGAAGCGGGGGCGGGTTTCGCGGTGGTGGCCGATGAGGTCCGGGCCCTGGCCATGCGCGCGGCCGAAGCCGCCAAGAATACGGCAACATTAATTGACGGCACGGTAACCAAAATCAAAGCCGGCTCCACTTTGGTGGAAAAGACCGGGGAGGCCTTCTCCCAGGTGAACTCCGGCACCGTAAAAATCAAGGAATTGGTGGCCGAAATCGCCGCGGCCTCCGACGAACAGGCTCAGGGGACGGACCAGATCAATAAGGCCGCGCACGAAATGAACCGGGTGGTGCAGCAGGTAGCGGCCAACGCCGAAGAGAGCGCCGCGGCCTCCAGGGAACTGACCTCCCAGTCGGACCAGATGAAAGAAATGATGGAGGAATTGGTGGCCCTGGTGGGCGGGAACGGCCATTATCACCCGGACCCCCGGGAGGACCGGTGGGCCATGGGCCGGTTCCAGGGAAAACTGGCCGCCATCCGCCAGACCCTCAAATGGCCCGACAGGGGGAAGAAACTCCTGACCCATGATTCCTCCGAGGGAGAGTTCGGCCATGGGGGCGTCGGAAGGTAAAATATCGTTTTCCGTTTTTGGTTTTCCGTTAAAAATACCCTTAAAGAAACCGGCCCACCTCTTCTTGAGGAAGCGGTGGGCTGGTTGTTTTCATCGCTTCTGTAGCAGGGAATATCAATTCCGGGCTGTTGGCTGATCTTCCGGTCATTTTCCCTTTTCAAAGAGCGGCAGATATTGGCCGTAACCCTCCTTTTCCAGGTCTTCCTTGGGGATAAACCGCAGGGCCGCTGAATTCATGCAATACCGTTGGCCGGTGGGGGGCGGCCCGTCCGGGAAGACGTGGCCCAGGTGGGAGTCGCCATGTTTGCTGCGCACCTCGGTGCGCGTGGTAAATAACCGCCGGTCCTCCCGGGTGGTAATATTTTCCGGGGCCAGGGGTTTGGTGAAGCTGGGCCAGCCGGTGCCGGAATCGTATTTGTCCCGGGAGCTGAACAGGGGTTCCCCGGAGACGATATCTACGTAGATGCCTTCCCGCTTGTTGTCATGGTATTCATTCTTAAAAGCCGGTTCCGTGCCTTCCTTCTGGGTCACCTGGTATTGCAGAGGCGTCAACTTCTTCCGGAGCGCCTCGTCAGAAGGCTTGGCGTACTTTTGGGGATTGCCTGCAGGATTGCCGGGAGCTTCCGGTTTCTTGTCGCCGGCCCAGGCCTTTCTGAAAAAGAAATTTCCCGGTTTATTCGATTTGTTTTCGTCGCCCCAAACCTTTTTCAAAAATTGGTCCCGGCCGGAATTCCACCGGTAATACTTATACTTGGCGGCATGGGCCTTATAGTAGTCCTGGTGATAGTCTTCCGCCCGGTAAAACTTGGCCGCCGGCAGGATTTCGGTGACAATGGGCTTCTGAAAACGCCCGGATTTCGCCAGTTCCTTTTTGGATTCCTCCGCCAGGCGCTTTTGCTCTTCGTCGTGGTAGAAGATGACGCCCCGGTATTGGGGCCCCCGGTCCACGAACTGTCCCCCGGAATCGGTGGGATCCATGTGCCGCCAGAAGTAATCCAATAGCTGTTTATAAGTGACCAGAGCCGGATCAAAGGTGATCCGGACCACCTCCACGTGGCCTTTGGCGGCATAATCGTCATAGGTGGGATTGTCGCCCTTACCGCCGGCATAGCCGGAGACGGCCTCCACCACCCCCGGGAGTTTCTCAAAATCGGATTCGACGCACCAGAAACAGCCGCCGGCAAAGGTGGCGA
>DYJG01000520.1:0-1148 GCA_020723225.1 Desulfobacca acetoxidans
AGAAAACGATTCTTTTCCTCCGGAAAAACCGACGCCAGCCACAGGCCGGCGATGAGCAGCAGGTAGAGGTGCCCGTGGTGCCGGATGGAACCGGGATATTTAACATAGGTGAAGACCAGAATTCCCAGGGTGCCCACCCCATAAAGGCATAAAGGCAGCGGCTGCCGCTCGAAGATGAGCAGCCCGAAAGACAGGAAAACCAGGGACAGCAGGGCCTGCCAACCGGGGTCGGGGATCAGGTTGGTGTTCCAAAAATGGTAATCTAAAGCAGGCAAAGGCACATAGCTTTTCCAGACTGCGGCCAGGGTCCGGGCCAGGTGGGGCACATCCAGGTCAAACCTCCAACCTGCGGCAAAACCGGAGTCCGGCGGGGGAACCAGTTGAAGCAAAGAGAGGCCGACGCCCAGCAGAATAAAAGCAAACGCGGCCCCGGCCCCCCAGGTCCGGGCGGCCCGCTCCCGGAATGCGGTCCAAACGAGTATCACCCCCAGAACCAGGGCCAGCATCAGGCCATAGACGCTGGTCTGGCACAGGAGGAAGAGAATCACTCCCAGAAGCGGATAATTCCGGGGCTGCGTCCGGCAAAAAACCGCCAGGAAAGCAAAAAGCCCCAGGACCCCCAGGCCGTAGTTGCGGCTGATCACGGTATATTCGTAAAAAGGGAAATATCCGAGAATAAACAAGATCTTCTGGAGCCTGGAGAACGGGGAATATTTAAAAAAGAGGTAAACTGCGGCAGTGGCCACCAGCAGGTGCAGCAGTTGCATCCCCAGCGGGTCCAACGTAACGCAGCTCACCACATACAGGCCCAGGTGCCAGAGGCCCGGATGGCCTTCATATCTGAGATTCCGGAACAACTCCGGCAGGGAAGCGCTTTCCTTGGCCAGGAGCCAGGCCTGCCACTCGTCCTGCCACATTTCGTGGCGGAGCAGCAGGATCAGCCCCAGGCAGAAAAACCCCAGGACCGCGGGCCATAAGAAAACGCCGGTTTCCCTAGAGTGGTGGGGGCGGAAAGCCCCGTCGCCAGGCAATGCCTTCATTCTCCTTTAAAAGGTTTCAGGTTCCTGTCCGAAAAGAAGCCTCACGCCAAGACGCAAAGGCGCAAAGCAAGGCGCAAGAACGTACCAAAAAACCGTCTCCGGCCGCGC
>DYJG01000520.1:1158-2412 GCA_020723225.1 Desulfobacca acetoxidans
CCCACTGCATGAAGACCCGCCCCACCAGCCTTTTTCTGATTTATGGGTGGACCGATGGGCCACTCGGAACTGGGTCCGAATTAAGACCTTTGCAAGAAGTATGTTTTGTCAACCTGAAGAAAAGGGGCTAAGTTTTTCGCGCCAGGGATTTCCATTCTGCGTGAAATCATCGGGATGGTCTGGATGAGTCTGATACCAATAGCGAGATTCTTCGGTCGCTCCGCTCCCTCAGAAATGACAATTTTGCATGGGCATTTCCAAGAATCTAACGATTATGTTATTTTCCTGGCCCCTGACCCCTGGCCCCTGCTCCCTGGCCCCTGCCCCCTGATCAACTCCCCGCGGCTGCCAATGCCGGCTGGTAGAACTTTTGGGAATACTCCTTCACCATGCGCCGGGCGCTGAATTGCGCGCCCAGGCTCTTCATGGCCTCCTTCATCATCTGCACCCAGCCCTCGGGGACGCCATGGTCATTCACCCGATAATAAAGAGGGATGACCTCTTTCTCCAAAATCTCATAAATGGCCGCGGCGTCCCGGGCGTCCCGGTCCTCCCCGTCCGCGCCGGGGAAGGCCCAGCCGTTTTTGCCGTTAAACCCTTCCGGCCACCAGCCGTCCAGGATGCTCAAGTGCAGCACCCCGTTAATCGCGGCCTTCATGCCGCTGGTGCCGCAGGCCTCCAGCGGCGGCAGGGGGTTGTTGAGCCAGACGTCCACCCCGTGGACCAGGTATTGGGCCACCTGCTCCCCATAGTCCTCCACGAACGCGATCCTGCCCCCCAAGTCCGGGTTTTGGGCAAAATGAAAAATCCGTTGCAGGATTTGCTTTCCCGGGTCGTCCGCGGGATGGGCCTTGCCGGCAAAGATGATCTGCAAAGGGTGCCAGTCATCGTTGAGAAGCTTCTTTAGACGCTCCAGGTCCTGAAAGATCAAATCCGCCCGCTTGTAAGTGGCAAACCGCCGGGCAAACCCCAGGGTCAGGGCCGAAGGGTCCAGCAATGCCCCTCCCACCACCACGTTGCCCAAGCCGATCCGCTCATAGACCCAGCGCTGCCTGGTCCCTTCCCGGATATAATTGATCAGCTTGTTCTTCTTCCGGTAGTGGATACTCCAAAATTCCCCATCCGGAATATCATCCACCAACTGCCAGGTTTCGGGTTTGTCATGCTCCTCCAGCCAATGGGGCCCCCCGCAATCCATGCAGCGGAGTTCCAGTTTGGGGTCGATCCAGGTGGGCACGTGCACCCCGTTGGTAA
>DYJG01000521.1 GCA_020723225.1 Desulfobacca acetoxidans
CATTGCGGCCCGGCAAAAGGCCCACGTAATCGTCGATCCCCAGGCCCGGCGGGCGCACCTGGAAAAAGAATTGGCCCAGGCCGCGGCCAAGGTGGGGGGCGAAGTGGTGCCCAACCCCGGGCTGTTGGAGGAAAATTCCTTCCTGGTGGAATACCCCTCGGTGGTCTGCGGCAATTTCGAAGACCGGTTCCTGGCCCTGCCCGACGAAGTGCTGATTACCTCCATGCGGGAGCACCAGCGGTATTTTTCCCTGCGGGGTAAGGACGGGCGGCTGCTGCCCCATTTCATTGCGGTGAACAACACCCTGACCCGGGACCCGAAGGTGGTGCAAAAGGGCCATGAGCGGGTGCTCCGGGCCCGGCTCAGCGACGCCATGTATTTTTATGAAACGGACTCCAAGACGCCGCTCGAAAAGCGGGTGGAGGCCCTTAAGGGCGTGGTCTTCCATTCGCTGCTGGGCACCTCTTATGAAAAAATGGAGCGCTTCCGGGAAATGGCCGCGTTTCTGGCCCAGCAATTGGCCCCGGACCTCACGGAACTGGTGCGTCGGGCCGCGTTCTTAAGCAAGGCAGATATCGTCACCGAGATGGTGGGGGAATTTCCCAGCCTCCAGGGGGTGATGGGCCGCCAGTACGCCAAGCTCTCCGGGGAACCCCCGGCGGTGGCCGAGGCCATCTTCACCCATTACCTGCCCCGGCACGCGGGGGACCTCCTGCCCGGGGACCTGATCGGCGCGCTGGTGGGCATGGGCGACCGCTTCGACACCATCTGCGGCTGCTTCGGGGTGGGCCTCATTCCCACCGGGGCCGCGGACCCTTACGGCTTAAGGCGCCACGCCCTGGCCATCATTCACATCCTCCGGGACCAGGGGTTGCATTTGAACCTGCCGGAGGCGATCTGGGCCGCGCTGGACCTGCTCAAGGGCAAGATCTCCCGCACCCGTGAAGAAACCGCGCTGGAGGTTCTGGACTTCTTCCAGACCCGGCTGCAGCATCTCCTCTTAAGCGAGGGGCTGGATAACGAGACCGTGGCCGCGGTCCTGGCCGCGGGGGGCGCCGCGGACGTGGTGGACGCCGCAGACAAGGCCAAGGCCCTGGAGGAAGTGCGCAAGAGCCCCGATTTCCCCGCCCTGGCCGTGGCCTTCAAACGGGTGATCAACATCGCCCGGGGCGCGGAGGCCGGCGAGGTCACCGACCTGCTTTTCGAGCATCCGGAGGAGCGGTATCTTTACGAGGCCACCGGTTTGATGGAAACGGAAGTGGCCGCGGCTATGCAAAAGCGCGATTATCCCGCGGTCTGCCGGGCCTTGGCCCAGCTCAAAAATCCGGTGGACGCCTTCTTCGATAAGGTGCTGGTGATGGCGGAAAACGAAAACCTGAAACGCAACCGCTTAAGCCTGCTGGTCAGGATCAGCGACACCTTTTTGCAGATGGCGGATTTTTCCCGGATTACCACCGGGTGATCTCCGGTTTAACAAGAAAGCATCTTTACAGTCAAAATAATTCAGGAATAATTAAGGGGCGGGCCCATGGGTCCGCCCTGTGATCTTTAAGGATTAGATAACATGCGCCGCTGGTTCAGACGCAAAAAAGAAAAAGAAGAAGAATTACAGCCCGAGTCCGTATCCCCGGCCCAGGAGGAAGCGGAGGCGGTCCTGGAGGCTGAGGCGCTAGTCTCCGGCCCCGAAGGGAAAGCTCCGTTTCCGGAACCCCCGGAGGCTCCGGCGGCAGAGGCGGCCCCGGAGCAGCCCTCCCCTTCTCCGGAAGAAGTAACCGACCAGTCTGAAACGGCCGTCGCCGAAGAGGTGCCTCCCGAGTCTACCGCCGCCTCCGAAGAACGGCGTCCCGGGTTTTTCCGTCGGTTATTCCGGGGCGAAGAAGAAGCTCCGGTTCCTGCCCCTGAGACCGAGGCTTTGCCGGAAACCGGGGAAATCCCCGAAGTGGGAATGCCTCAAGCCCAAGAAGAACCCCAGACTGAGGCCGTTCCCCCGGAAGAAGGAGCCCCGGAAGCCGAGGAGCCTGAGGCTCTCGAAGAAATCCCCGTGGCCCGCCGCGGCCTGTTCAAGCGTTTCCGGGATCGCCTGCGCCGCAGCCGGGAGGCTCTGGCAGGCGGTCTGGACCGGCTGTTTCTGGGCCGCAAGGAAGTGGACGCCGAGCTTTTGGAGGAATTGGAAGAACTCCTGATTACCGCGGACCTGGGAGTGGAGACCACCCTGAGATTGGTCGAGGGCCTGCAAGACCGGCTGAAGCGCCGGGAACTGGGGGACGTGGAGAAACTCAAAGCGGCCCTGGCGGAAGAGATGCTGTCTCTCCTTGCGGCCCCGGCCGCAGCGGAGATCACCGCCCGGCCCCGGGTGGTGCTCATGGTGGGGGTCAACGGCGTGGGCAAGACCACCACCATCGCCAAG
>DYJG01000522.1 GCA_020723225.1 Desulfobacca acetoxidans
TTTAATTATTCAGAAAGTTAATGTATTTTGACTACTGGCCCCTGACCCCTGGCCCCTGACCCCTGAAAGCAACGGAGGCTAAAAATGCTGGTAAAAGACTGGATGACCAAAGACCCTGTCACCATTACCGATGAAACTTCCATGATGAAGGCCATCCATCTCATGAAGGAGCGGCGCTTCCGGAGGCTGCCGGTGGTCCACGAGGGCAAGCTGGTGGGGATGGTCACCGACCGGGACCTGAAGGAGGCTTCTCCCTCCAAGGCCACCACCCTGGACGTGCACGAACTCTATTACCTGCTGGCGGAGTTGCAGATCAAAGAAATCATGACCAGGAACCCCCTGACCCTGTCCCCTGACGACACCGTGGAGCGCGCAGCCCAACTGATGCTGGAAAAGACCATCTCCGGCCTGCCGGTGGTGGACGCAGACGGCCGGTTGGTGGGGATCATCACCCAATCCGATGTTTTCCAGGCCTTCATCCACATCACCGGCATCAGCCAGGGCGGGGTGCAGTATGCCCTGCGCCTGGAAGATAAGCCCGGGATCATCAAGGAAGTGGTGGATCTGCTGCGGCAGAAAGGGGCCCGTTTCGTGAGCCTGCTCACCTCCTATGCCACCGCTAAGGAAGGCTTCCGGGACGTCTATCTCCGAGTCAAGAACCTGCCTCCGGACGCGGCCGAAGCCGCCAAGGCGGACCTGGCGGGCCGTTACGAACTCCTGTACATGATCCCGGAAGAACCCAAGGGCTGAGCTCTGCTATTTTGATGCCGCAGCCATTCATCCCGAAACCGGCGCCGGAGGAAATTCAGGCCTTCGGCCCCATCAGGTTCATCCCCGGCAAAAAAGGCGGGCGCTATCCCTATTGCCACTCCCTGGCCATCGACGGCGAAGAGACCTGGATGGTGGACCCCGCGGGCGATAAAGACCAGCTCCGCCGCCTGGCCCGGAGAAGGCGGGTGACCGGGGTCTTTATCAGCCACTTCCATGAAGACCACCAGAAGTATAATCACTTATTCCCCGAGGCCCGCTTTTACGTGCCGGCCGCGGAGACGGAGGCTTTCAGGTCGGTTACGGCCGCGCTTGACCTGATGGGCTTGGAAGACCCCCGGGCCCGGGAATACTGGGGGGACATCATGGTCCGGCAATTCAACTTCCGCCCCCTGGAGAACCTCGTTCCCTACGAGCCCGGCCAGCGTTTCCGGCAGGGCGGGATCACCCTGGAGATCGTGCCTGCCCCGGGACACACCCCGGGGCATAGCTGCTTTTATTTCCCCGGCCAGGAACTTTTGTTCCTGGCCGACGTGGACCTCACTCCCTTCGGGCCCTGGTATGGTGACAAAACTTCTTCCCTGGAAGATTTCGAGGCCACCCTGGAGCGGCTTGCCGACTTTCAGGCCCGGACCTACATCACCGCCCATGAGCAAGGAGTTTTTACCCAAGAAGAGTTTCAGACCGCGTTGCCGGCCTACCGGCAGGCCATCGCCGCCCGGGAGGACCGCCTCCTGGAATTGCTGAAAAAACCAAAAACCGTGAAGCAACTGGCGGACCGCCATTTCTTCTACGGCAAGCCCAAGGAGCCGCCCTTCATTTACCATCACATCGAAACCCAGATGCTGGGGAAGCACCTGGAGCGGCTGCTGCGCCGGGGCCGCGTCTCTCTCAAAGACGGTTTATATCTATCTCAAAAATAAAGCTGCGCCTGGTCTGTTAGACTCAACGCAGCCTCGTTAAAATTTCGGCGTTTATCTGCGTTTATCGGCGGTTAAATATTAACCTCCGATGCACGCAGATAAACGCTGATGTATTCTTTTTCCATCCTACATGTGCTTGATCAGATTCTGCCCGAATTCGGAACAGGACACTTCTTTGGTCCCCGGCAGCTGCCGGGCCAGGTCGTAGGTGGCCACGCCCGCGGCCAATACCTTGGGCAGGGCCTGGTGGATGAGCTGCGCGGCTTCGTTCCAGCCCAGATATTCCAGCAGCATGGCTCCGGAAAGAATCAAGGAGCCGGGATTGACCTTGTCCTGGCCCGCGTACTTGGGGGCGCTGCCATGGGTGGCCTCGAAGATGGCGCAGCCGTCCCCCACGTTGGCCCCCGGCGCCATGCCCAACCCCCCCACCTGGGCCGCCAGCGCGTCGGACATGTAGTCGCCGTTCAAGTTGGGGGTGGCGATCACCGCGTATTCCTCGGGGCGCAGCAGGACCTGCTGGAAGAGGTTGTCCGCCAGCCGGTCCTTGAGGACCACCTTGCCGGCCGGGGCCTGGCCCTGGTGGCGGCTCCAGAGTTCGGCCTCGGAAACCACCCGGTCGCCGAATTCCAGGGCCACTTCGTAGCCCCAGTTCTGGAAGGCGCCTTCGGTGTATTTCATGATATTGCCCTTGTGCATCAGGGTGAGGCTGGGGCG
>DYJG01000523.1 GCA_020723225.1 Desulfobacca acetoxidans
AAGAGGAGCCCAAGGGAGATGAATGCCCCTCCACCTTCGGGCCCATCATCACCGACACCGCCGTTCCCATTGAGAAAGGGAAATTCGCGGTCCAGCCAACCTTCGGGTTGAGCTTCACCACCCATAACTTCTCTCCCAGTTGGCGCCGGGTCAGCGCGGGGGGAGATTTCGGGTCCTTCGGCATGAGCTGGAAATTCACCTACGGGCTCTGGGACAACCTGGAAGTCTACACGGTGATTCCCTTCATTTATAATTGGGCGAATGATGTTAATCCCAACCAGAGCGGCCCGAACGGGGAGCGCTCCGCCAACTTCGCCGGCATCGGCGATATTAATCTGACCTTGAAATATCGCCTGTTAGAGGAAGGCCCCATCGCGCCCACGGTGAGCGCCATCTTCGCCCCCACCTTCCCCACCGGCCATTTCCGGCACCTCAATCCCGGGCGGCTGGGCACGGACGCCATCGGCGGCGGCAGCTACGCCTTCACCACCGGCTTTAATGTATCCAAGTATGTGAAGCCTTTTATTTTTTACGGTAATTTTTATTACACCCCCCAGACCAGCTTCACCAGTGATGAAGTGGATGACAACGGCAACCCCATCCAGCGGCGAAACCACCCCCGGGACTTCATCACCGTGAATCTGGCCGCGGAATACCCCATCACCAAGAAATGGGTGGCCCTCCTGGAGTTGACCAGCTTCTGGGACGTGGGGCGGATCGTGGGCCCCAAGGCCACCGCCCAGCCCGCGGCGCTGGTCTCGCTCCTTCCGGGGATCGAATACATGGCCACGGACAAATTCTCCCTGGCCCTGGGAGTGAACATCGACCTGGCCGGGAAGAACACCAGCGGCAATATTACGCCGCTGCTGTCCATGGTTTATGCTTTCTAAGACTCTGCGTCCTCTGCGTCTCTATCCTGCGGTGAAATTTTTTTACCGCAGAGACGCAGAGAGCGCAGAGAAATAATAAAAAGGAGAATCCCCATGCAGCGGTTTCAATATTTGATTATCGGTTTGACTGCGGCTTTGATTGCCTTAATTCTGCCGCTCCAATCCGGGGCCCAGGGCCGGGGCCAGGGCTTCCGGGCCTGCCCCTATACCCCTTATCAATGTCCGGTAAAGGCGGTGTGCAAACCCTTTGATGAAAAAGGCAAGGTGTCGCAAGTCTTAAGCGAAACCCTGGAGGAGGGCATGCACCCGGGCATGGCCCTGCTGCTGGAGACCAAGACCAGGGGGCAGGTGCACGTCCACCTGGCCCCGCTCTGGTATCTGGAGCGCCAGGAGTTCGAACTTAAGGCCGGAGACGAAGTGCAGGTCAAGGGCATGTGCGAGACCACCGACGGCAAGCTCCGGGTGGTGGCCTATGAACTGACCAAAGGAGACCACGTCCTCCACCTCCGGGACGCCCAGGGGCGGCCCAACTGGGAGGCCTGGCGGAAGCGGTAAAAGAGTCTGGGGGAGGGGGCTAAGGGGCGGTAGCGCAGGCGTCTCGCCTGCGGACCTTAGACCCTCCCCCAGACCCCCTCCCCCAATCCCAAAGGTTTTAGGTTCTGGGTTCTGGGTTTTGGGTTTTGGAGATATAGAGGTCCAGAGCGGCGGCACAGGCTTTCAAGCCTGTGCCGCCTGATTCCTTCCTGCACCGCTGCTATTTCGCATTTTCACCCTGGATTTTCCCCGTTGTGCCGCTTTGTGCCGCTTAATTTTACAGGCGCCCCTGGATTATTTCCCTTTACTTTCAGGGACTTGTGGAGATACGCCGCGACTGTTGCGGCACAAACCCCCATGGCAGTTTTTCCGTTCCCTTTTTCCCTGGCGGGCACGGAGGCCCGCCCCACCACGGAGGCCCGCCCCACGATAATAAGACAGACGGCACAAGGCGAAACGCCGGCCACCAAGAGGTTAGCAGGGGGAAGGGTGGGAGGCCAGACCGGATAGGACGCTTGGCAGGGGAAAAAAGTGGTGTCCAGGCAGAGCCTGGACAGGATATCGGCGTTCCCAAGCGGAGCTTGGGAACGAGCCATTCGTGTTTTGGCGAACACCCAAAGCCAAGAAAATCGTTGTAGGGTGCGTCTTACGCACCAATTTGGCGCGTGAGACGCGCCCTACGAACGAGGGGCGGGCTGTCACTCCAGGGGCGGCAGATTGCGGATAATATTCAGGGTCTCCAGGCTGACGGTGATGACCTGGCCCAGGAGGCGGAGGATATATTGAGGGTCATCGCCGCGGTTGGGGTCGCTGGTGAGGCCGCTGCGCTTGTCGGTATGGACTTTATATTGGTCGATGACCCATTCGAGGGCGGAGCGGTTGCCCAGTTTATAATCGTAGACTTCCAGGGGGATGCCGGTCAAGGTGAGGAAGCCGTTGTATTTGAGAGCGCCCTTGTCCGGGGAG
>DYJG01000524.1 GCA_020723225.1 Desulfobacca acetoxidans
CCGCCAGCTTAGCCTATGCCTCGGATCTAATGGCATATATCCGCCCGCGCTACCCTTTCTGTCTGGGGGTGGCCGGTTATCCGGAGGGCCACATCGAGGCCGAGAGCCAGGAGAAGGACCTGGAGCACCTGAAGCTCAAGGTGGATAAAGGCGCGGAATACATCATCACCAATTATTTTTACGACAATCGTTTCTACTTCGATTTTGTGGACAACTGCCGCAAACTGGGGATCACGGTTCCCATTCTCCCGGGCATCATGCCGATTTTCAGCATCAAGATGATGGAGAATCTGGCCAAACTCTGCGGGGCCAGCATCAGCGGCGAGTTGCGGCAAAAATTGGCGGCCCTGCCCCCCGGCGATAACCAGGCGCTGCTCGCCTTCGGCATCGATTTCGCGGTGGAGCAATGTAAGGAGCTGATCGCCGCCGGAGCGCCGGGGCTGCATTTTTATACCATGGACCGGAGCCACTCCACGGCCGGAGTCCTGGCGCGCCTGCGCAATGAGGGATTATTATAGCGGCGTCGAGTCGGCTAATAACAAGTTCGCTTTCTCGAGCGACAGACCCTATGATGAGCGGCGTTTATCGGCGTGCATCGGCGGTTAAAATTTAACCGCGGATAAACGCAGATGGACGCCGTCTGATTTTCCTGTGTTGCTGCACGTGAAGGTGAATCTGGCTAAATTCCTGCCTCCGGCCTTGACCGCAATTTGGGGCGATACTTATCTTTCAGGTATTGCCGGGAAACAAGCGATTAACCGGCCGGGCCGGGAAAGGGCCGGGGAGGTTTAGCGGTGGCGGGAAGGGCGATCTGGAAAGGGGCCGTCCATTTCGGGGATCTGCAGATTCCCGTAAAGCTGCATACCGCGGTCAAGGAAAACCGGATCCAGTTTCACCTGCTTCATCAACCGGACGGGGTGAGACTGCAGCAGCAGATGGTCTGCGCCTATGAAAAAGTGCCCGTTCCCGCGGCAGAACAGACCAAAGGGTTTGAATTGGAGGAAGGCAGGTTTATCCTCGTCGACCCGGAGGAAATCGAAGAAGCCGAACCCGCCAGCAGCCGGATGATCGAAGTCCACGAATTCGTCAAAACCGCCCAAATCGATCCCATCTTCCTGGAGCGCCTCTACTACCTGGAACCCGATGCCTCCCCAAAGGGATATAACGCCCTGGCCGCGGCGTTGGCGGAGCTGGACGCGGCGGGGGTCTGCACCTGGACCATGAGAAAGCGCTCCTACCTGGGGGCTTTGCAGGCCCGGGGGAGGCTTCTGCGCCTTAACACCCTCAGGTACGCCGACGAAGTGATTCCGGCAACCTCCCTGGGACTCCAGAAATTTTACCTGTCCGACAAAGAATTGAAAATCGGCAGCGATCTGATCAATCAATTGACCGTTCCTTTTGAACCCCAAAAATTCACAGATGAACATCTGGCCAAGCTGCAAGGCTTGCTGGAGAAAAAGGCCCGGGGGGAAAAGATCGCCCTGCTGCGCCCCAGGCGCTTGCCGCCCACCGCGCCGGACCAGCTTTTGCAGGCCCTGGAAGCGAGCCTGAAGCAGGTGGCCTGAATGAAGACCCCGGGACCCCGTCCAGGAGCCGCGCAGCCCTCTTCAAGCCCGGGAGATGAAAGGGCGGCGCACGGCATCTGGAGCGGGACCATCAGTTTCAGCCTGGTGGCGATTCCGGTGCAGTTGGTCAAGGCCGTCGAACCCGGGCGGGTCTCCTTCCGGCTGCTCCACGACAAAGATTATTCCCCCCTGGCCCGGAGAATGTTCTGTCCCCGGGAAGAAGCCCCGGTCCCGCCGGAAGAGATCATCCGGGGCTTTGAGATCGCCCCCGGTAAATACCTGGCCGTCACGGATGAGGAACTCGAATCGGTGTCCCCGGAGCGGAGCCGCACCATCGAGATTATCGACTTCATCGATCTTTCAGAAGTGGACCCGGTTTATTATGACCACCCGTATTATCTGATTCCCGCCAAAGGCGGCGAAAAGGCTTACCATTTGCTGGCCGAAGTGATGCGCCGCACCAACAAAGCCGGGCTCGCCAAATTCGTGCTGCATGAGCGGGAGTATCCGGTGCTGCTCACCAGCGCGGAGGAGGCGCTGGCCTTGGTCACCCTGCATTACCACGAAGAAATACTGGGCGCTGAAGACATCTCGCCTCCGGAAGCAGAGATCGATGAAACCGAGTTAAGCCGCATCAAAACGAGCATCAAAGAAATGCTGGGGGACTTTAACCCCAGGAAATACGCGGACGCGCGACGGCAAAAGATCATCGATCTCTTGAAGAGAAAGGCCAAAGAGCAAGGCCAGGTGGAGGCCCCGGCGACGCCGGAGGAAGGCGGGGAAGGCCCGGCCGATCTCATCGCCGCCCAGGAG
>DYJG01000525.1:0-1102 GCA_020723225.1 Desulfobacca acetoxidans
CCTTGAACGTGCGGCCGATGGACATCACTTCGCCCACGGACTTCATGGCGGTGGTGAGAAAATCCTGCGCGCCGGGGAATTTCTCAAAGGCCCAGCGGGGAATCTTCACCACGCAGTAATCGATGGTGGGTTCGAAGGAGGCGTAGGTCTCCCGGGTGATGTCGTTTTTGATCTCATCCAGGGTAAAGCCCACGGCCAGTTTGGCTGCGATCTTGGCGATGGGGAAGCCCGTGGCCTTGGAGGCCAGCGCGGAAGAACGCGAGACCCGGGGATTCATTTCGATGACCACCATCTCCCCGGTCTGGGGGTGCACTGCAAACTGGATGTTGGAACCCCCGGTCTCCACCCCGATCTCCCGCATGATGGCCAGGGCCGCGTCCCGCATCTCCTGGTACTCCCGGTCGGTCAAAGTCTGGGCCGGGGCCACGGTGATGGAGTCGCCGGTGTGCACGCCCATGGGGTCCACGTTTTCGATGGAGCAGATGATGACCACGTTGTCCGCGAAGTCCCGCATCACCTCCAGCTCGAATTCCTTCCAGCCCACCACCGACTCCTCCAGCATGACCTCGGTGATCATGCTGGCTTCCAGACCCTGGGACGACAAATCCTTCAAATCCTCCAGGTTGTAAGCGATGCCGCCGCCGGTGCCGCCCAGGGTGAAGCTGGGGCGGACGATGATGGGGTAGCCGATCTCCGGGGCTGCGGCCACGGCCTGATCCAGGGTGCGGACAATGGCGCTCCGGGGCACGCGCAAGCCGATCTTGGTCATCGCGTCCCTGAATAATTCCCGGTCTTCCGCCTTTTTGATGACCTGGGGGTTGGCGCCGATCATCTCCACCCCGAGGCGCTCCAGGATGCCGGTGTCGGCCACGGCGATGGCGCAGTTAAGCCCGGTCTGGCCGCCCAGGGTGGGGAGGATGGCGTCGGGCCGCTCCCGTTCGATGACCTGGCAGACCATCTCCGGGGTGATGGGCTCGATATAGGTACGGTCCGCCATCTCCGGGTCGGTCATGATGGTCGCGGGGTTGGAGTTGATGAGCACCACTTCGTAGCCTTCTTCCCGCAAAGCCTTGCAGGCCTGGGTGCCGGAATAGTCGAATTC
>DYJG01000525.1:1112-2373 GCA_020723225.1 Desulfobacca acetoxidans
TGATGGGTCCCGAGCCGATGATGAGTATTTTTTTGATGTCAGTGCGTTTGGGCATACTTTTTCATATCGTTTTAACGAAATTATTTCAATGCTTAGGGAGCAGTTTACCGTTTTAATGAATGGGGAGCAAGAAGGAAGGCCAGCGGCAATATGGACTTCCTGCGGCGTGCATCGGCGTTAATCGGCGGTAAGATATTAACCGCCGATAAACGCCGATAAACGCGGTGAGAATAGGCTCATGGAACTGTGCCGGGGCTCTTAGGCGCCGGGGTCCTCTCCGGCGTCGGGCTCAAGGTCGGGGCGTAGGGAGACCTGAGCGCTTCCGGCAACTTGAAGAGCTCCACGTCCGGAAGCTGCCCGCTGCGGCCGGAAGGGTCGGAGGGGACCGGCCCCGGGCCGCTGAACATCATGCGCCGCAGCGCGCTTAAAATGGCGGGGGTGAGGTCCCGGGGCGCCCCCGGGGGCTGGTCCAGCCGGATTTCGCTGAATTGCAGGGCCTGCAACAGCAGGCTCCCGGCCACCCGGGGGTTGCTGGAGCGCAGGTTGAGAAAGCCGTCAATATTATAGACCGTGGTCAGGCTGGGGAGGATCAGGGTGTACCATTCCGTGCCCCTGACGCCGATGACCACGGTGTGGGTCTGCATGATAAAATCCGGCTCCTGGGCCTGAAGCACCTGTTTCACCACGGTATGGGCCAGTCCCTGGAAGACCTGGACGAGGGTGCGGCGGACGCCTTTGCTCTGGTCATAAAAATAGTCCGCCACCGCCACCCGGGACTCCGGGGCCAGGGTGATGGTGGTGTCGTCCACGAAGAGCACCTGGGCCCGGGACTTGGACTTGGTGCGGATCACATCCTTGATCTCCACCGGGTCCGTCACCTTGGCCGCGGCCGCCGGCAGCTTCCCGCCCTTAAGGAGGTCCACCTGGCCTTCGATGCTCAGGAACCGGCCGATGGGCGCGGCCTGGGCGGGGAGGACAGTGCAGGCCAACGCCAATGCAAGTGCCAAGATGATACACGTCACTGACAGGCATTTCCGGGTCATTTTGCTGCCCTCCATACCTTGAGGAATTCAAGGTTCAAGGTTCAAAGTTAGCGTGGGGCGGGCAGGGCCAATATTAAGCTTGCCAAGTAATCTGAGGAATAAGAGTGGCAATGCCCACCCTGTAAAATTACTGGTGGCACAGGCGTCTCGCCTTTGCTAAGTCGGCCTGGAAAACTCATACAACTCAATATCAATGCAATTCCAGGCCAAACGTGTTT
>DYJG01000526.1 GCA_020723225.1 Desulfobacca acetoxidans
TGATGTTGATATTGTTATAGCCGCCGGCTCCCCAATACCCGCCGCCGCCCCAATAGCCGTGACCATGGTCCCACCAGTTATTAGCAATGGCCGCCACCCCGATGCCCACCGCCGCGGCCGTCAGCCCCGCGGCCAGCCAGGCGCCGGGGTCATAGGAAGGCGTCTGGTAGCCCCAGGAACCGGCGTAGGGATCATAAGCCGCGGCATAGCCGTAAGTGGCTGGCGGCGGGATATAGGCATCCGGTGCGGAATACCCCGCATAGTCATAGCCGGTGCCGTAGACCACCGTACCGTTGTCCACGTAAGAGCCGGTGTAGCCGGGGGTGTAGCCCACGGTAACCGTGTCCTCGGTGGAATCGTACACCTTGACGTACTTGGCGTTATAGTGGGGGTTGCTGGGAGGGACTTTGTCCACCTGTTTAGGCGGGGTTGTCGACACCTTCCAGGGGCCGTCGGAAGAGTCGGCCTCATACCAGACCCCCTGGTCCACAGCATAGTATTTGGTCCCTTCTTTGAACACGGACTTTCCGGTGTTCACCGCATATTCCAGATCGGTGTCGGCGATCTTCTCGAATTTTGGGGCTCCGGCATACTCCACCTTGGTGGTGGCTTTTTTCCGGTCGATGGTGGCGGTCTGGGGGATGGAGTTCTCTAAGACCGCTTCCTTGGCCTGACTGGTGCCGGCCACGTTCACCAGGACAAAGCCCTTCACTGAGTTTTCCGGGATCTTGGCAAAATCGGCCGGCAGCTTATCCGGTGCCACGTAAGCCCAGGGACCCTCTGTCAGAGATTTGGCCTTGAACCAGCGGCCGGAAATAAGGACAAAGTACGCCTGCGCCGCGGTGTCCATGAAAATAGTGCTTTCGGTATTGCTCACGTACAGGAGGTTGGTGCCCTTAATCGGCGTGTACTGGGGCTCCCCATCGGTGACTAAAAGTTCCGCAGGCACGGTGCTGACAATAACCCCCGGCATCTTGCCGACCTTGGCCGTAACCTTCTTGGCCGCGGCCTCGCCTTTGGCCTTTTCCACCTTCTGAACCTCTCCCTCCAAGGCTTTCAGGGGTTCCGGCAGGGTCTCCAGGTCCTTCCAGGGGCCATTCAAGTCGGCAGCGCTGAGCCAATCATCCCCGCCCCGGAGATAATAGTTCTTGGTGGCCGGGTCATAGAGCATGATGAAAGGAGTGTTGGCCACGCGCATATACGAGGATTTGGGCACCGGCAGCAGCTTGGGGTCTCCGTCCAGGAGCACCAGGACCGTGGGGCGGGTGGCAAAGATGATCTTGGGAGGATCGTTCTTCAAGCCCCGGTCCCCGGCCTGCTCCTTCTCCAAGACGTCAATGGCCGCGAGCAGACGGTCCAGGGAGATGGGGATGCTTAATTCCTCCAGCTCGGTGTTCAGGAAAGTCTTCAACTTTTCCAACTGCTCCGGCTTGGCGTCGGGAAACTTGGCGTCCGTGACCTTGACCTCGTCAATGGTGGCCATGCGGGTGTCCCGGTCGGTGAGGACGCGGCCCGAGAGCCAGACGGCCCCGAAAACCGGGGTCTTCATTTCCTTGGGTTTCACCGACACCGCGGCCCGGGCCGTGAGTATATCTTCCTTGAAGTCCTCCAATTGCGGCTGGTACATGACCACCGTACCCTTGGGATGCTCGAAACGCTTGGGCCATTGGTCCTGGGCCGCCAAGGCCGGTCGTCCGCATATCAAGACCCAGGCTAGAAGCGCAAAGATGGCCGTGCCCATAAATTTGCCCACTGTAAGCATTCTGTTCATGACTATTCACTCCTTAAAAGTTCTAAGCCAATTAATAATCATTCAGGGGCGATTAATCCATCATGCCGATGCGCCGGTCCACGTGCTCCGTTACCTTGATTCCCTGAGCCTCAAGCTGGCTGCGGGCCAAAGGTGAAACCGCACCGGTTACCCAAAGTTCGAAACTGGCAGGGCTACGACCGGATATCTTGTAGCCGGCCAAGGTGTTCTTAACCACTCGCTCGGCCCGCATGGTACAGACCCCGTAGTCCAGGGGGAAGGGAATAAGTACCGTGCCGTTGTCCGCCAGGGCTAGAATGATCAACGGCGTTTTGATCTCTTTGATGGGGGAGACCGTTAACTGATAAGCTGCCAGGATTTCGGCCATGTTTTGCATAAAGTTGGCCGAATCCTCGTCATGTGCGCGCAAGGTAAACTGGATAAAATCGTCTCGTCCCCGAGCCCCGGACAACTTTTCCAGGCTGGCCACGATCACGGTCTGGTGGCGAGGGCTTAGCTGATTATGATTGAGGAATCTCTGGGTCACGCTCCTATCCACCCTCATGGCCTGGAGCTTGCGTTCATTGATATTGCGGAGCCCGCTGGGTGATTCGTCCCGA
>DYJG01000527.1:0-277 GCA_020723225.1 Desulfobacca acetoxidans
AACATTGCCGCAGGTGCCGGTGGGGATACCTGTCGTGGGACTGGCGCTGGTGCGCGTCCTGGCAATTCTAGCGGGGAAGGTGTACCCCGTTTTGGTGACCCTTACATTATAAACGGTGGCGGAAGGAACCTTTACGAGGGCGAAAACGCCTTTAATGTTAGTGGTGTCGGTGCAGGTGAGGGAGCCGCCGTTACTGGTGGCGGTCACCGTGGCCCCCTGGATGGGACGGCCGCTGTTGTCGACTACCCGCCCGGCGATGATTTCCCCGGAACCCGAT
>DYJG01000527.1:287-2368 GCA_020723225.1 Desulfobacca acetoxidans
TTATAGATGTTGGAAACCAAACAATCCACGGAAGTGAAGGGAGCATCAAGGTCGACGTTGGGCAGATTATACCAAGCGTCTTCGGCGCCGTTCCAACCCATGTTGAGATGATGATACATGGTGCCGGAATCGTAGCCGTAACCGTCGCAGAGGACGGCGTGGCCTCCGCCCTCACCCCGGATGCCCAACAGAACTGGATACCTGGCGTGCAGATTGGAGTTGATCATGATGTCCCGGTTCCGCGCTGGCAGGTTTAACCCGTCATTATAGCTGACTATGGCGTTGCTGTACTGAAACGGGCTGACAAAGGCCGCGGCGGCGTCAAAGATAGAGGCGCCCGAACCGGTTGCGGAATACTGCATATGCACGGCGGTCCCGGCGTCGTGGAGGAGGGCGCCGATGGCCCGCCGTTGGACGGCGGTGGGGGTATGTGGCTGTAACGGCATGCTGGTCCAGGCATAAGGCCCGCCCAAGCCGTTGCCGCCCCGCAGGGGCTCCGGGCTTTGTTGGACGCCATCAATATAGATGGTGTATGCCTGGCTCCCCACCCCCGCCTGGGGCCACTTGAAATAACGCATAATCTGGCACATGGCCGTGGCCACGCAGCCGGCGGGGTAATTGGCGGCGGTGCCGTACGCATAAGGGGGAACGTAATAGTTGTAACAGGCCTGGCTGTTGACCGTGGTTTGGCCCCACCGGCTGTTGACGAAGGGACCCGCTATTCTGTTGGAAAGGGTCTGGAGGCCATACTCCAACGCCTCGGTGGAAACGGCGGGATTGGCCAGCCAGGCCCACTTGCGTTTGGCCCGGGTGATGGGGTCGTCAGACGGCAGCGCTTGGTCTTTCTCCAGGGACCTGGCTTCCACGCGCCGGGCCTGAAGAACCCGGCCCGGAATATCTTTGTTTACCAAGGCCCCCAAGGGGTTGCGGGACGAAGGGTTGTAAGACTTCATGTCGGGCAGAAAACCGATGATGGGCTCCACCAGGTCGTCGCCGGCGACGATGACCAATCCCCGGGGCTGCAAAAAGACCACATAATAGGCGGGGCCGCCATCCGGCCCGGGATAACTCCTAACCCGTTTCACCTGCTGGCTCATTACCGCATCCAGGGGCTGGGCCTCCAGACCGAGCCAATTGATTACCACGTTCTTGGCCTCTTCCGCGGTGGTGGGCCTGGCCCAGGCATTGGCGCCCGTCAGCAGAATGATAGCCAGCAAAAAAAACGCCACTAGGCCCTGGAAGCGTCCCCCTGGTTTGTTCATGCAGATCTCCTCAATCCGGAATTATGCGGCATGCCGGATAGCCCCCATTCTCCCAATGGTTTTAACGAAACCCTTTGAGCCATTGGGTAGGAGCAGCATCGCCCTAATTTGAGTGTGCCCAACACTTCTCTTACGTATACATCGGTATTAATTGGGAAAGTTTAAATTTATTTTCAAATTAGGGTTTGGTTGCCCGACTAAGCGATTGGTTCAGGCTGCCGTCGGGTAGCGCAAGGAGGGGAAGGACCTCGGGAGAAGCCGCGCCGCGCCGGTTGACAGTTACCTGCGGAATCTTATTTTATGGGCAACTGATTGGGCAACTGATGAGGAAACCTATGATTAAGCCGGAAATAATAGGCCGGTTAAAAAAGCTGGCCGCCTTGATCCGCTATTATATCCTGGCCGCCTCCACGGAGGCGGGCTCCGGCCACCCTACTTCTTCGATGTCGGCCGTGGAGCTGATGGCCGCGCTCCTCTTCGGCGGCTTTTTCCGGTTTCACACCGACCAGCCGGACCATCCCAACAACGACCGCCTGGTATTTTCCAAAGGCCATGCCTCCCCGCTGTTTTACGGACTCTGGGCCGCGGCCGGGAAACTCCCCGGGGAAGAACTGATCAAGACCTACCGCAAGTTCGGGAGCCCCTTGGAAGGCCACCCCACGGTGAGCTTTCCCTATACGGAGGCGGCCACCGGCTCCCTGGGCCAGGGCCTGTCCATCGGCCTGGGTATGGCCCTGAACGCCAAGTTTCTGGACCGGCTGCCCTACCTGACCTACGTGCTCCTGGGGGACAGTGAAATGGCGGAGGGCTCCCAGTGGG
>DYJG01000528.1 GCA_020723225.1 Desulfobacca acetoxidans
AGCGGCGGATGTAAGCGGGCAACGGCTCCCGGAACAGGTGGTAGAGGGTGGTGAAGGGCGCGGCCAGACGCAGCCGGCCTTTCCGCATCCCTTTGATTTCATTTAATTCCTCGTGCAGGTCGGCGTATTGCTGCAACACGGCTTCGCAGAATTGCTGCAGCCTCTCACCCGCGGCGGTGAGCCGCAGCTTCTTCTTGCCGATGCGCTCCAGCAGGGGGCAGGCCAACTCCTCCTCCAGGGCCTTGATCTGCTGGCTCAAGGCCGATTGGGTGCGGAAGGTGGCCTCCGCGGCCCTGGTGAAGCTGCCCAGCTTCGCCAATTGGTGAAACCCTACGATCTGCTGCCATTCCATATAAGTTATCCTAATCATAAACAGTAAATTAATTAATTTTACTTAATTAAATTCTCCCCATAAAATCAAGGAAAAATTAGGCAGGAGGATAGTGCCATGAAACCTTCTCTTCAGCCCGGTCTGACCTTCGAGTTTCAGTTCCAGGTGCCGGAGGAAAGAACCGTTCCTCATCTCTTGCCGGAATCCCCGGAGTTTCAGCTCATGCCCAGGGTTTTGGCCTCCGGCTATATGGTGGGGTTGATAGAGTGGGCCTGCATCAAGGGGATCAATCCCCACCTGGACTGGCCCCGGACACAGACGGTGGGCATAGATTTTCAATTGAACCACTCCGCCGCCACTCCGGCTGGGTTGACCGTCACCGTCAAGGGCAGGCTGGAGAACGTGGAAGGCCGCAAGCTCACTTTTTACATCCTGGCCGCAGACGAATTTGACCAAATTTCCGAGGGGTTCCACCATCGGTTTGTGATTGACGCTGCCAAGTTCAACGCCAAGGTGGCGGCCAAGCAGGCGAAAAAGACGGGGAGTTGAAGCTTTCGATTTTATCGGCAAAAAATTGCTAGGTCGCAAGCCAATGATGGAGTTGACAAAATCTCCCAGGGAACCCATGATAGGTTCGTGATCGATGCGGCCAAGTTTAACGCCAAGGTCGCGGCCAAGGTGGGCAAGACCAGCGGGGAATAAAGGCTTTCGGCTTTTAACGGAAAACGGAAAACGGAAAACCGGAAACGGTCTTAGAAAGGGAGAAAAGCCATGGCCCGCACTGTGGGTGACAAACTGGTGGTGAATCTGGCCCGGAAACCCGGGGAAGAGCAGATCATCGATCTGATGCAGATTTTTAACCTGAACCCCAACAAGAATATCGTGGTGGCCGGGACCGTGGGACCGGACGGCGCGCCCAACACCGCGCCCATCTCCTTGATCTATGCCCGGGATGAGAAGACCCTGCTGGCTGCCCTGCTCAGGACCACCACCACCACCGCCAATTTGCGCCATAACGGCCGGATCTCCCTGGAGATTATCGGGTCTGATGACCTGGTCCTGGGCATCCAGGGGACCATGCGCCTGATTAGGGAGCCCATGAAATGCAGCGAAGCCATGGCCATCTGGGAGATGACCGTGGAGAAGGTGAAACAGGACACTTCTCCGGCCCAGCGGGTCGTCCAGGGTCCGGCGTCGGTGCCCCGGTCGGATAAGGCCGCAGCCTTCGAGAAGGCGGGCTTCGAGGAGCTGGAAGCCGCAGCCAAGGGCTAGGAAGGATCGTTTTTCGTTTTGAGTTTTTCGTTTTTCGTGGAAAACAAAAATTATCGAGATAGAAATGCCTATCTCTCTTTAATTATCAGATACTTAGATTTAATCTGTTATTAGGTTTCATTATTTTTTTACGAAAAACGCAAAACGAAAAACGCAAAACGACATTAACTTGCGCCTTAGCGCCCTTGCGTGAGAACTCAATGATAACCTGCGTCCCCGGATTCCAAGTGGGCCATGCCAGCGACTTCAAGAACGTCACCGGCTGCACTGTGGTCTTGTGCCCGCCGGGGACCGTGGGCAGCGTGGACATCCGGGGCTCCGCGGCCGGCACCCGGCAACTGGACGCGCTCCTGGGCTTTCATATCGTCAACGAAGTCCACGGGGTCTGCATCTCTGGCGGCAGCGCCTTCGGCCTGGACGCGGCTGGGGGGGTGATGGAGTTTCTGGAGGAGCACGGCCGGGGTTTTGACGTCACCATCACCCGGGTGCCCATCGTGCCGTCCGCGGTGATCTATGACCTCTCCGTGGGCAACTGCCGGGGCCGGCCGGACAAGGCCATGGGCTACGCCGCGTGCCGGGCCGCAAGGCCAGAGCCCCAGGGGGACGGCAGCCTGGGCGCGGGCACCGGCGCCACCGTCGGCAAGCTCCTGGGCGTCCCCCAGGCCACCAAGGGGGGCCTGGGGACCAGCTTCCTGGAAGGGCCGGACGGCTTGAAAGTGGGGGCATTGGCCGTGGTCAACGCCTTCGGCGACGTGGTGGACCCCC
>DYJG01000529.1 GCA_020723225.1 Desulfobacca acetoxidans
TCTCCCCCCCCTGGGGGGAGAGGAGAAATACTTGCCATATCGACAAGATACAAACTTATGGGTAATGATAAGCCAGGGGGGTGAGGGTTAGGGTGAGGGGGGGGTTGGAAAAAACTTTTGGCAACGAATATAGTTTGCGCCTTTGCGTCTTGGCGTGAGGCTTTTTTGCGGATAGTAATTCGGCACTATTTTCGCAGGAGGATATTTGCCGGGAGCCGTTTATTCAAAAAGTTTCGCCTTTTTGCTCAGGCGCAGAGAGATAATCGTCAGGTCCCGGAAGATGCGCAACCGCCGCCGATCCTCCTCACTGATGGGGACAGCCGAGTCAACCCGGTCCACGTAGAAGGCGCCGATGGGAATCTGTTCTACGAGGAGGGGGACCACCAAAAAGCTGGGGCTGCGGCTAACCTGCCAAAAATTGGTATCCATTAAATCCCGGTCTCGCAGGCGAATTTGGGGACTCACCAAATATTCCTGGCGATCCTCCAGGGCCAGGGCAAAGGCATTGCCATGGTCTTTGAGGGGAAGATTTAACACTCGGAGCAGATCATCCACTCCATCACCCAGGCCGAAACGGCCGGTAATGTAAGTGCGTTGCGGGTTTACCAGGGAGAAAATGACCCGATCAAAGGAGATGCCCCGGAAGATGCCCTCCAAAATCATGAGGAGGATCTGATTGATAGGCGCCTGGGACACCAGGGCCTGATTTACTTCTTCCACTACCTGGTAAAGAAACTGGAGGTTCTTCAGGTCCTCGGAGAGGATATCCACCTCCTTGGGGTAAGTCCTGGCGGGCTTGTCCGCCGGGGCCGCCGGCTGTTCCGGAGTACCGGGGGCCGGCGCGGCCTTGAGTTCCCGAGCGTCTTTGGGCCGGATATCGTCGGAAATCTCCATTTCCCGAAGATCGATGCCCAAGAGTTGGGCCATCTCATGTAGACGTTTCTTGCCGGCCGTCAGCGACTGTCCCAAATTTTGGGGATTCAGTCCCAGGGCCTGGCAGACCTTTTCTTCTTTTTGCCGGCGCTCTTCCGGTTCGACCCCGGGGTCCAGCAGATTCCTGGAAAGATCGAACGCTCCTTTAATGGTTTTCCGGAGGCGGCCTTCCACGCCGGCCCCGGAGGCCCCGGCATTATGCAGAAAAGTGAGCCTTTTCACCATGCTGTCCGGCAAATTCCAGTCTTTGAGGATCGCCAGGCCCACCTCTTCCATGGTGGCCTTGAGAATCCGCTGGGCCGCGGTGGATCTGGCCTCTCCCTTTTCCCGGAGTTCCTGGATCCGCTGGTATTCCCGGGGTAGATAATAGGCCACGATCAGTTCGCCGATATTAAACAGCAAGGCGGTAATAAAGACCTCCTCCGCCTTTAATTGAGGGTCGTCCCCCACCAGTTCCTGGGCCTGGATGGCGGTGAGAAAAGAGAGCACGATTAATTGCTTGATGTGGGACAGGTGGGCGGATTTTTGAAAATGCTCGAAAAGGCGCAGCCCCACCGCCAAATCCCGGAGGCGGTCGAAACCCAGGACCATCACCGCAGATGACACCGTATGCACCTGGCGTTGATAGTTCTGGTAAAAGATGGAGTTGACGATCTTCAAGATCTGGGTGGTCAGGGAGAGATCCCGCAGGATGATGGATGAAACCGCATTTACGGTCTTGTAAGGGTTATCCTGGATGGCCAGCAATTCCTGGACGTTGGCGGTAAAAGCCGGAAAGCCCGGGCTCTCGTTAATGGCCCGGTGCAGCGCGCTAAAAGATGGTGAAGAAGAAGTGATTGTCAAAACGCTCCCTGCCTAGGTATTTCTGATGTATACACAGCAAATTTCTTATCGAACCGAAAGGGAATAAACTGAAATGCCTAGATATGAAGATAGTGATAAATGTGATCCGAGGTAGGGGATAGGGCAAATAGAAAAAGGCGAAGGGAAATATTCAATCCTTCTTCGCCTTTTTCACCTTTCGGCTCCTTGTTTTTATCCTCCACACGACTTTTGCCGGAAAATGGGCACAAGTCGGCTGGTTAGGATCACTTCCCGGCCAGTTTCTCCCGGAGCCGGACTACCCACCTGGGTTCCGGCGGGGGCAGCCGCACTTCCATCTCCATGATCTTGCCCCGGAGCAGGGAGATTTCCCCTTGCAGGACTTTAACTTCGGCCTCCAGCGCGGCCAGGCGCTTTTGGGATTCCGGCGCGGGCTCTTCCGGGTGTTTAACTTGGGGGCCGCCCGGGGGGACCACCGCGTCCAGAGGGGTTTCGGTCACTACCGCGTCCAGGGGGTTCACGCCGATGGTGGGGCGCTTTGCCATATCACTTTCTCCCTTCCTGCCGGATCACCTCCGCGGCCAGGGCCCGGTAATCCGCAGCCCCGG
>DYJG01000530.1 GCA_020723225.1 Desulfobacca acetoxidans
GATTATTACACCTCCTACGACGTCATGCCCGTGGACAGCTTCGTGGGGTATGCGGGGATTGTGTTGGAGGGGTGAAATGGTGCGTGAAACGCACCCTACCTCGTTCCCAAGCTCCGCCCTGAAAAATTTGAGAGGTAGTACAGGCTTTCAAGCCTGTACGGATTACCGAGGCGGGCGGGACGCCCGCCACGAATTTATTTACCTCGTTCCCAAGCTCCGCTTGGGAACGCCCTTGCCGGCCAGGCTCTGCCTGGCGGCGCGAACCTCCGCTTCGCGGTTGCATTTTCTTCTGCCATTCCCTTTCAACCTCCCCCGAACAAAAAGAGGGCGGCATCAATCGCCGCCCTCCTGTTAGATGTTAATATTGGGGGTTTTGGGGTTTTGCTTAGAAACCGCAGCCCGGGCCCATGCCACCGCCGGGGCCGTCGCCCATCATGGCCATGCCCATGCCCATCATGCCCTTGCCCATACCCATGCCGGGGCCGAAAGGCGCGATCTTCCGGGCTTGCAGCCGGTAAGCCGTCATCTTTTCCTGCAACTGCTCCTTGAGGGCGTTCATCTCCTTCTGCTTGGCCTTAATCTGATTCTGGTCCGGGTTTTCGACCTTCCACAGCGCGGCCATCTCCGCCTTCTTCATCCACATGGCCTTCCGCAGGCTTGCAGTCTCGCTCATGAACTGTTCCTTGAGGTCGAAGAGCTGCCCCGCCTGTTCCGGAGTAAGGTTCATGCCCCCGGGACCGCAGCCGAAAGGCTTGGCCCAGGCCGCGGTGCCCAGGCTCAGCACCAGGGCCAACAGCAGGGGAACGATGAACAATCCCTTGGCCGACATTTTCCGATGCATACGTTAAGTCTCCTCTTTTTTTCGGGTTCAATTTTTAAAGCCGATTAGCGGCTGTTATCTATTAAACCCGGCTCGGTTCGGAAATCGGCGCGGCCTGTCAAAAAAAAAGTAATCAGTAATCAGTGAACAGTAATCAGTAAAAAAAATGCCTGATAGCCACTGCCCACTGATTACTGATCACCGATCACCGATCACTGATCACTTTTTACTTTTTCCTTTTTACTTTTTCCTTCAGCGCCAGCAGCCGTTCCTGCCACAACGGCCACGAAATCGGCAGCAAAGGCAGCTCCCGCACCATGCGGCTCCAGAGGTAGACGGCCACCCCGGAAAACAAAAAGTTCGCCATCCAGGGGGCCAGGTGGGGATTGAGGCGGGCGCTGAAGGCCAAGCGCCAGGAGGCCGTAAAGACCACGTAGTAAACCAGAAAGACCGCCAGCCCCAGGATCAGGCCCCAGGTGCGGCCGTGATGGCCGGCGCTCATGCCCAGAGGCATGGCGATCAGGCACAGGAGAATGGCCCCGCAGGGCAGGGCCAGCCTGCGGTTGAGCTCCACCGCCAACCGGATATGGCCATCCGTGCCCGGGGTCTCCCGGCCCACGCTGCGCCACAATTCCCCCAGGTACATTTCGTCTTCCGAGACCTTGTCCTTCAACCTGAAGGTGAAAAGCTCCAACGGCAGCTGATAATTCTTGAATTCCACCGTCTGCCACCTGCTCAGGCCCTCCCCCCAGCGGATCACCCGGCCCTCCGCCAGACGGAGCATCAGGGTTTTCTGGGCGGGATCGAAGCTTAACTGCCCCTTTTTCGCAAACACGGTATGGGGATTGTCCTTGTCCCGGGAATCATAAATAAAGATGCCTTCCAAATGCCCTGGCGGAGCGGGCACGCGGTTAACAAAGAGCATCAGGTCCTGGAAATCGGTGTTGAAGACCTGTTCCTGAATCCCCAGATCCGCCCGGCGTTTGACCACCTCCATCATCAGGTCCTTGGTGGCCTTCTGTCCCCAGGGAGCGCCGTAAGCCGTGAAGAACAGGGCCAGGATTGCAGTGGCCAGGGAAAATCCCAAAATCGGCGGCAGCATCTGCACGTAGCTCATGCCCGAGGTCTTCAGGGCAATGACCTCGTGGTCGACGCTCAGGCGCATCAGCGCCAGCAAAATCCCCACCGTCGCGGCCATGGGCAGGGTAAAGACCAAGAGATAAGGGAAGAGATAGACGCAGGATTTGAGCACTTCCATCAAACCCACGCCCTTGACCACGATCATCTGGGTCACCCGCATCATCCTGCCCAAAAAGACAATGGTGGTGAAGGCCAGCAGGCTGGCCCCGAAGGGGGTCAGAATCTCCAGGAGGAGATAGCGGTAAATGATGGCGGGCAGCGGGAGAGGACGCATGGGGGATATTGTTTTCAGTTTCCGGTTTTCAGTTTCCGGTTTTCAGTTTTCGGTTTTCAGTAAAGAGAAATGATCTCATATTTCCCCTAATAACTATACTGACCTACTTGATTAACCG
>DYJG01000531.1 GCA_020723225.1 Desulfobacca acetoxidans
CTCGATGGCCTCCAGGGCCAGGGAGCGGCGCAGATCGGTGGTGACGTAGTGGGACGCGGGATAGACGGTGATTTTTTTCAGGGTGCGGAGGACTGTGCCGCGTAAGGGGTCGATTTCCTTGATGGACTCCACGGTGTCGCCCCAGAATTCGATGCGGATAGCCCGGTCTTCTTCGTAAGCAGGAAAGACTTCCACCCGGTCGCCCCGGACCCGGAAAGTGCCGCGGTGGAAGTCGATGTCGTTTCTTTCATAAAGAATATCCACCAGCTTGCGCAGGACGTCCTTGCGGTCCTTTTCCATGCCCTCTTCGAGATAAAGCAGCATGCCGTGGTAGGCCTCGGGCGAGCCCAGGCCGTAGATGCAGGAGACGGAGGCGACGATGACCACGTCCTGGCGCTCCAGCAGCGAGCGGGTGGCGGAGTGGCGCATGCGGTCGATGGCTTCGTTGATGGCGGAGTCTTTCTCGATGTAGAGGTCGGCTTGGGGAACATAAGCCTCTGGTTGATAATAGTCGTAATAACTGACAAAATACTCCACCGCGTTGTCCGGGAAGAATTCCTGGAACTCGCCGTAGAGCTGGGCCGCCAGGGTCTTGTTGGGGGCCAGGACCAGGGTGGGGAGGTTGATGCTGGCGATGACGTTGGCGATGGTGAAGGTCTTGCCGGAGCCGGTGACGCCCAAAAGGACCTGGTGGGGCTCGCCGCCGCGAACGCCGTCCGCCAGCTTCTTGATGGCCTGGGGCTGGTCGCCTTTGGGCTTGAAGGAGGTGACGAGGCGGAAGCGGTCCATGGAGGTATTATAGCATGGGCGGAGATATTTTGGGTAGGGGGCTACAAAAAGGGGTCAGGGGTCAGGGGCCAGTGAAAATAGTGGTCAGGGGGCAGGGGCCAGTGAAAATAGTGGTCAGGGGGCAGGGGCCAGTGAAAAGAGGAGTGATCAGTAATCAGTGGTCAGTGATCAGAGAAAAAAACTGAAAACTGATCACTGACCCCTGATCCCTGGCCCCTGGCCCCTGATCCCTGCCTTAATTGGACAGCACCTGGAGGCTGACGCTGTTGCCGGTGTAAATGGCCTGAAAGGTATAGCTGGGGGGATAGGGGACGATCCGGCTGAAGGTCCCGGTCAGGCCGCCGGCGGCGGTGATGATGTTGGGGAAAATCTGGCCCGGGGCGGGAGTACAGGTGTCCTGCAGCGACACGAAGAGGACTCCGTCCAGCGCGGCGGCGCCGTTAACCTGGATCTGGCCGTAATTCGAGGCCGAGCCGAGATCCACCCTGACATTGCCCGCAGCGGTTTGGGTAAAATTGCCGTTAATCTGCAAGTTCCAAGGCCCGGAGACCAGGTCGGGGCAGACCAGGCCATTATTGGTCAAATTCCCCACCGTCCCGGGGCCCACCAGGTTGCCCCCCGCTTCCACCGTTACATCGTTGAGGCTGCCGCCGCGCAGCGTGGCCTGGCCGCCGTTCTTCACGGTTACCGGCGCGCCGGCATAAGCGCCGTATACCTGTAGCTGACCCCCGCATACTTTAATCGGTTCGGAGTAAGCGCTGGTGCCGCTATTTAACGTCAGCACCCCGGCGCCGGTTTTCTTAATCGCAATACCCTGGTAAAAGTCGGTAAGGATTTGGGGGTTAATTGCCTGGGTGACGTCATTCAGCCCCAGGGTCTTGGAGGCCACCGTGTAATCGAAGGTTTCAAAAGGATACCAGGAGGTGGGGACTCCGCGCTCGAGATTCCGGCCGGCATAATAAGTGATGGAGACCCGGTTGCCGTCCACCGTGACGATGGAGTACCCGTATTGGTTTTCCTGGTGGTTTTCCAACGTGTAGGTAACCTGCTCCGGAGCCGGGGGCTGGGGCTGGCCTGCACCTGCCAGGTAAGGATAATAATTTCCGTCCCAAGGCTCGAACGGGGCGCCGCCCGCGCCCACCACTAATTGGGTGATGGGATTCGTCTGCTGGCCGTGAATGTCGGTAACGGTTACCGTGGCCCGATTATAGAGATGGTGATGGCCGCTAAAATAGACCCGGGCGCCGCCCCGGCTGAGGCTTTTCCAGAACGCGTCCCGCTGCAGGGGATAATTCGCCAGGTTGGGCAGCACGGGATCGAGGGCCACTGCGGGTTCATGGGCATAAACAAAGAGGTGGGGCAGGATATTGGCAGCCAGCTGCTGATCCAGCCAGGTCTGATTGACCCGGTTCTCATTGCCCGGAATGAAATTGTCCAGGCCGATAAAAAAGGCCCCCTGATTGGCAAAAGAGTAGGTCATGCCCTTTTCGCCGCTGGGACCGTTCCGGGGAATTTGGGGCAGGAACCGGACCACGCAGGCATTCCAATAGTGGGGGGTGGG
>DYJG01000532.1 GCA_020723225.1 Desulfobacca acetoxidans
CGTGAAACCAATTTCGCAGCTACCCTTTATCGCCGCAAGAACCGCGCCAGTTGGCGGCCGTAGAATTCTTTGGCGTCTTCGTCGGTGGGGCGGCTGAAGGTGGTGGCGCCTTTGCCTTCCGGGGCCTTCTTGACAACGATGCCCTTTTCTCCGAAGAGTTTCAGGGCGTTTTGGAAGGTGGACTCCGACAGGGCCTCGGCCCGCTCCACTTCTCCCAGTTTGTGGAGCTTATGGCCGATGGATTGGATGCGCTTCAGGAATTCCTTTTCGCTCCGGGGCTTTTTCTGGAGGTATTTGATGCTGCGGAAGACGATCCAGTAGGATTCCAGGTAGTCATAGAGAAGATTGGCGAGATACGCCAGTTCCTTGAGGCCGGACGCGGACAGGGTATACAGCGCCTTTTCCCGGTCCAGGCTGACCACCACGCCCCGGGAGGTGAAGTAGTCCAGGGTCTCCTCCACCTGCTGTTCCGGGGGCAGGTCGCTGAAAAAGAACTCGTTTTTAAAGAAATCGGTGAGAAAATTAAAGTCCGCCAGGATTTCATCCCGCCGGAATTCGAAGCCCTGCCTGGCGAGAATGGCCATGGAGACCAAAGACGCGGGCAGGAAGAAGTGGATGATGTTGTTTTTGTAATATTCCAACAGGGGACGCTTGGTTTCGTCGATGCTGTAGCCCCCCAGGCCCAATTCATCGGTGAGGCCTTCCTCTTTCTCGATGGGGGTGATGAGCTTGCGGGAGCCGCAGAGTTTTAACGTGTCTTCCACGGCCTGGGGCAGATTATCCAGGGAGTCGGCCCGGGGCGCCTTTTGATCCTGCAGGTAATCGTGGAGCACCTGGATAATCTGCAGCAGTTCCCGGCGATAGACGCCTTTCCGGGGGTAGGTGAGGAGCGCGGCGCAGACCAGGGCGAACGTCGTGACCGTGGAGATGCGATTGATGGCTTGAATGATGCGGTAGCCCAAATCCTGGCTGCTTTGGCGGATGGCCGCGGCTGTGTCCGGGCTCTGGGGAGATTGGGCCAGATAGTCTTTCAGAGAAATGGGTTCGCTGAATTGGATGTAGGCCCGGCCATAGCGTTTTCTCAGGAACTTCCTGGCCTTCACCAGTTGCCCCACGGATTCGTCTTCCTTTTTCGTGCCCTCCAATTCCTTGAGGTAGGCCTTCTCCTCCAGGACCTGGTCATAGCCGATGAAGGTGGGGACGAAAATCAGGTCCGGCGTGGCCTGGTCAAAATAGGTCTTGAGGATCATGTTGAGGAGGCCCAGTTTGGGGAGCACCAGTTTGCCGGTGCGGCTCCGGCCTCCTTCGATGAAAAACTCCAGGCTGTACCCGGACTTAATCAGGGTCTTGAGATAGGCGTAGAGCACTTCCAGGTAGAGTTTGCTGCCCAGGAAGCGGCGTCGGATAAAAAAGACCCCGGACTTCCTGAAGAAGTGGCCCAGGGGCCAGAAGGCCAGATTCTTGCCCGCGGCGATGCGGGGAGGGTGCAGGTGGTGCCGGTAAATTAGGTGATTGAGCATCAGATAATCGATGTGGCTCTTGTGGCAGGGGACGAAGATGAGGTTGCCCCGCTGCCCCGCCTCCCGCACCTTTTCGAACCCGGCTTCATCAAAGACGATGTCTTCGAACAGGCCCTGCCACATCCAACTCAACACACGGTCAAAGAGATAGAGGTAAAAGGCGCTGAAGTCCGCGGAAATTTCCCAAAAATAACCCTGGGCGGTATTCTTGATCTTAAAAATCTTCTTCTTTTCCGTCTCCGCAAGATGCTCCATGAAGCTGCTCAGACCGGGATCGGTGAGGGTGAGCTCCAGGAATTCCTCCCGGGACTTGATCACCGGGCCGGTGATGATCCGTCTTTGCAGATCGATGCGCTGGATTAATTCCCGGCGGATTTTCTGGGCCAGTGGGGTGAGCGGGCCCGCCTGGGGGGCCGATGCCAGAACCTCTTGCAGGTTCAAGGGTTCGCCCATCTCCACCACCGCCTTCTTGGACTTGAAAAAGCACAGCACCAGCTTCCGGAGCCGGCCGGGGTTTTCACTGTCCCCGAACAGCAGTTGAAAGATGCCTTTTTCTTCCCGGCCCGGGTCCTTTTCGTAGATGATCATCTGGGGGATCAGGAAGATGGGGAAATCGACGCCCGCCTGGATCTCCAGGAGATGGCGGATGGGGTCTTCCCGGGGCCTGAGAAAACGCTGGCGGAAACCCACCTGGTCCACCAAAAACATCAGGGAGCCGCGTTTTTCTCCGAGCATCCGGTGGAAATAGCCGTCCTGAAAGGGGTTGGGCCAGGAGCGGCGCCGGGTAAAATAGTCCAGGGTGGCGGAGATGAGCTGGATCAGGTG
>DYJG01000533.1 GCA_020723225.1 Desulfobacca acetoxidans
GAACAAGGCGTTCACCGAGACCAGGGCGATGACCGCGATGAGGCCCACGATCATCCGCACCCCTTCACTTCCCAATTGCGTTAGCAAGTCCATAAGTCGCTCGCAGAAGTTCTTACCGGTCGATTTCCGGAATAACCACGTCGATGGAACCGAGGATGGCCACCACGTCGGCCACCAGGTTGTCCTTAAAACTCTCCACCATGAGGCTCAGGTTGGAAAAGGACGGCACCCGCAGTTTGATGCGGTAGGGTTTGATATCTCCGTTGCTGACGATGTAAGTGCCGAATTCGCCCCGGGCGGTCTCCACGGCCACGTAAACCTCGCCGGCCGCGGGCTTGATCCGCTTGGGCACCTTCTCCGCCATGATGGGGCCGTTGGGGAGTTTGTCCAGGGCCTGTTCGATGATCCGGCAGCTCTGCTCCATCTCCTGGAGGCGGACCATATAGCGGTCGTAAATGTCGCCGTTTTCACCCACGGGAATCTCGAAGTTGAACTCGGGATAGGCGGAGTAGGGCTCGCTCTTGCGGATATCGTAAGGAATGCCGCTGCCCCGGAGCGAGGGGCCGGTGATGCCGTACAGTTGGCACTGCTCCTTGGTGAAGATGCCCACCCCTTTGGCCCGGTGGATGAAGATGACGTTTTTGGTCACCAGGTTGTGGTAATCCACCCAGCGGCTGCGCAGCCGTTTGATGAAGGCCCGGGCGCCGGAGATGAATTCGTCGTCGAGGTCCTTGGGCACCCCGCCGAAGCGGAAGAAGCAGTAGGTGAGGCGGGAGCCGGTGATACGGTCCAGCAGGTCCAGGATGATCTCCCGGTCGTCAAAGCAGTAGAGGAAAGGGGTGAAGGCCCCCAGGTCCATGAGATAGGCGCCGAACCAGAGCAGATGCGAGGTGATGCGGTTGAATTCGTTGGTGATCACCCGGATATACTCGGCCCGCTCCGGCACCTGGACGCCGATGAGCTTTTCCACGGCCATGCAGTAGCCGTGGTTATAGGCCAGGGCATGGAGGTAGTCCACCCGGCCCATGTTGGGGAGAAACTGGTGGTAGTTGCGGTTTTCGGCCATGTGCTCGTGGGCCCGGTGGCCGTAGCCGATGACCGGCTCCGCACTGGCGATGTATTCTCCGTCCATCTCCAGCAGGACCCGTAAGACTCCGTGGGTGCTGGGATGCTGGGGTCCCAGATTGAGCCAGAAGGTCTTTTCTTCGATTCCTGAGGTGATCATTTGGGCGCTTCCGCTTTGGCTTCCCCTGCCTCGGCAAATTCTTTGCGCAGGGGGTGAATCTCGGCATCCTCGGGGAGCAGCAGGCGCTTCAGATTGGGATGGCCGGCGAACTTGATGCCGAAGAGGTCGTAAACCTCCCGTTCGTACCAGTCAGCCGCGGGGATGATGTGGCTGATGGTGGGGGCTTCGGCCCCGTCGGGAAGGGAGGCGTGGACCGCGGTGCGGCAGAGTTCATAGAAATTGGCGAAGTGATACACCAGGGTGAAGGCTTCTTTGGAGGTGTGCACCGCAGTAAGGGACTCCAGGAAGCAGCCCTGGTTCAACATGGCCTGGGCCACCGCCGGCATCTGTGCGGGCGCGGCCGTCACTTCCAGATGATAGCCCGTTTTGGCGTAGTCCCCGGGGGCTACCTTCTCCAGATTCAGGGGCGACAGTGCCTGGGGGATACTATCTGTTAACATCGCGGAACTTCCTCAACCGGCCCCGTTTGGTGATCTTTTCTTCCAGCATCAGGATGCCTTCGATCAGACCCTCGGGGCGAGGGGGGCAGCCGGGGACGTAAACGTCCACGGGGATGATCAGGTCGGCTCCGGGCACGATGGCGTATTGGTTCTCATAATAAAAGGGACCGCCGGAGATGGCGCAGTTGCCCATGGCAATCACCCACTTGGGAGCGGGCATCTGGTCCCAGAGGCGGACGATTGCCGGGGCCATTTTCTTGGAGATGGTGCCGGCCACGATCATCAGATCCGATTGCCGGGGCGACGGCCTGAAGACCCCGGCGCCGAACCGGTCCAGGTCGAACCGGGACGCGCCCGCGGCCATCATTTCAATGGCGCAGCAGGCCAGGCCGAAGGTCAGGGGCCACAAGGAGTTGGCCCGGGCCAGATTCAGGGCCTCTTCCAGTACGCCCAAATGGATTAGGGGGTTACCTGTTTTCGCTTCCAACTGAATACTCCTCTGCACCAGGCATAAACGATGACCAGGGAGAGAATGCCTATGAAGATGGTGATTTCAATAAAGTCCCGCCAGGCGTAGCCTTTGCCGTAGGCGAGCAGCACCGGGAAGAGAAAGAGCACGTCCACGTCGAAGGCCAGAAACAGCAAGGCGAACAGATA
>DYJG01000534.1 GCA_020723225.1 Desulfobacca acetoxidans
TGGTCATGGACGGCAAAGAAGGCCCCCAGGCCGGGGACGGGGAAGTCATCGACTACCTGCGCCGCACCGGCAAGCCTTTTCTCTTGGTGGTCAACAAGATCGATCATCCGGGCCGGGAGGAGCTGCTGCCGGAATTTTACCGCTTCGGCGTCAGCCCCGTCTTCCCCGTGGCTGCGGCCCACGGCCTGGGCACCGGCGCCTTGCTGGCGGCCGTGGTGGAGCTGCTGCCACCCTCGGAAGAAGCAGCGGAAGCCGCGCCCGGTATCCGGGTGGCCATCCTGGGCCGGCCCAACGTGGGCAAATCCTCGCTAGTCAATCGCTTTCTGGGGGAAGAACGCCTGCTGGTGAGCCCCCAGCCGGGCACCACCCGGGACGTGGTGGATACGCCGTTAAAATGGGAGGAACAGGATTACGTCCTGGTGGACACCGCGGGGCTGCGCCGTCCCAGCGTGGTGGCCGCCGGCCTGGAAAGACAGATGGTGCTCAAAGCCATCAAGGCCCTCTCCCGGGCCGAAGTGGCCCTGCTCCTGTTGGACGCCCGGGAAGGCCTGACCCAGCAAGATTTGCGCATTGCCGGCCTCATTGCCGACCAGGGCAAGGGCTGTCTCATCCTCGTCAACAAGTGGGACTTGGTAAAAGAAGACCCGCAACAGGCCAAAAAAATTCTGGACCAGGTGGCCGCGGGCCTGGAGATCATGGCCTACGTCCCGGTGCTGCCTATCTCCGTCCTGACCGGCTACAACCTGAAAAAAATCTTTCCCCTTCTCAACGCCATCCAGGAACAGAGCCGCCGCCGGGCCCCCACCCGGGAACTCAACCTGCTTTTAAAAGAAATCACTGATCGCACGCCCCCCGCCCGCCACCGGGACCGGCCCGTCAAATTCTATTATCTCACCCAGGCGGAGGTCCAGCCCCCCACCTTCATCGCCTTCGTCAACCAGCCCGCAGGCGTCAAGGACTCCTACCGCCGCTACCTGGTGAAACAGCTCCGGGAGAGACTGGGCCTCACTTACGCGCCCATCCGTCTTTTCTTAAAAGGCAGGCAGCGCCGTTAGTTTTTCACCGCAGAGGCGCAGAGGACGCAGAGTTGCGCAGAGAATAAATTTGGGCCTTGGGTTAAATAAACCCAAGGCCCAAAAATATTTTCTCTGCGAATCTCTGCGCTCTCTGCGTCTCTGCGGTGAAAGAAAATACTACTCCTCGCCCTTTCCGCCAAGGGTCAGGGCTGGGAATAACAACCGAGGATTTTCAGGAGGTCTAGGCCTTTACCAGACGCAGCTTGGGACGGCCATCCGGTTGGCGTTCCGGTTTGTGCTTGTTGCCTTTTTTCAGAGCGTTTTTCACGCGCAGCCCGTTAATTAGGAAGTAGGCGATTACCGCCCGTTCCCAGGCGGGTGAAATCTCCAACTCTTGCATACGCGATTTAAAATGATTAAGGAGGGTAGTGAGATCCGGTTCGTCGTAGGCCAGTACTCGGTCGGCTAAACGTTCAATGGCTTCCACGATCATTTATACGATCTTCTTCCTTGAACTTGTATTCTGTTCCAAACCGGAAACTAAAATATCCGGGAACAAAAGTCAAGTGCAAAAGTACATCACTTTTGTTCTTCTTGTTCCATTTGCTCCAGGGCGGCGATGACCTGGATTAAACGCCTGGTTTCCAGCCTTAAAATCTCCTCCCCCTGGGCCGCAGTAGCATTGGACGGGGCGCCCCAAACCCCTCCGGGCCAGAAGCGGCGTTTATCCCGCACCAGGATATATTTGGGGAACGCGGGCCATTCCTCGGGGGCCGTGCCTTTAACCAGTTGCGGCTTTGCTGCCAGCATCAGCGCGGTCTCCACCTCCCCCGCGTGGGAGTCCCCCTTGGTGCGCACCAGGTGGGGGTTCGCCGTCAGAATCTCCCGGAGTAAATCCAAAATATTCACCACCGCCACCCTGGACCGCGGCAGCTCCTCCAGCAAGGCCTCCCCCGCCTCCAGGAGCGCGGCCATATGGGTGCCCCCCGCGTGGCCGCTGATGATCACAAGATTACTAAACCCCTGGCGGCAGAACTCCCGGCCCAGGTCTTTAACCAATGCCCGGAGGGTATCCCCGCTAAGGCTCACCGTGCCCGGGTGCTCCCGGGTGGAGCGGCACACCCCGTAAAACAGCGGCGGCGCCACCAAAACCGGGGCCTCTTTTCCCACCCGCCGGGCCAATTCCAGGGCGTGGAAGAGGTCGGTGCCCAGGGGCAGGTGCGGCCCGTGCTCCTCCAAAGAGCCCACCGGCAGGAGCACCGTCCGGCTCTTCTCCCGGAAGGCCTCGAACTCGGGCATGGTCAAGTCTTGCCAGTCGGTCATGG
>DYJG01000535.1 GCA_020723225.1 Desulfobacca acetoxidans
TTCCGCAAACCCGTGGTTCCCGGGGACCAACTGATTCTGGAGTTGGAAACCCTGAGAAGCGGCCAGAAATTTTGGAAAATGAAAGGTAAAGCCCTGGTCAACGAAACCCTGGTGACCGAGGCGGAGCTCATGGCTTCCGTGGGCGTGGAGGGAGAGTGACAGCGCCTAAAGTTCATCCCACCGCCATCGTGGACGGAGCCGCACAACTGGGCCCGGGCGTAACCGTCGGTCCTTACACCATTATTGAAGGCCGGGTGGCCATCGGGGAGGGGACCCAAATCGGCCCCCACGTGGTGATCAAGGATTTTACCACCATCGGCGCCCGGTGCCGCGTCTTCCAGTTCGCGGTGCTGGGGGAAATCCCCCAGGATTTGAAATTCAAGGGTGAGGAATCCCGGCTGGTGATCGGCGACGACAATACCATCCGGGAATTCGCCACCATGCACCGGGGCACCTTAGGCGGCGGCGGCGTCACCAGCATCGGCAACCATAATCTGTTCATGGCTTATACCCACGTGGCCCATGACTGCCACGTGGGCGACCGGGTCATCATGTCCAACAACGCCACCCTGGGCGGGCATATCGTGGTGGAAGACCACGCCATCCTGGGGGGGCTGTCCGCGGTGCACCAGTTCGGGCGCATCGGCCGCTATGCCTTCATCGGCGGCTGCTCCGCGGTGCATCGGGACGTGCCGCCCTATGCCATGGCCGTGGGCAACCGGGCCAAGCTGGTGGGCCTGAACCTGGTGGGCTTAAAGCGCGCCGGGTTCAGCGACACCGCTCTTCAGGCCCTGAAACGGTCCTACGAGATCCTTTTTCTGTCCGAGTACAACCTGAAAGAGGCCATGGGCCGGGTAAAAAAAGAATTTCCCCAGGTGCCGGAAATCAACCATCTCCTCCACTTTTTGGAAACCTCAGAACGGGGGCTGCTGCCGGCGGATGTCCGAGAACATCGGCTTAATCGCGGGTAAGGGCCAGTTCCCCCTCCTCTTTGCCCAGGCCGCCAATAAACAGGGCTTTAAGGTCATCGCCGTGGCCCACCGGGGGGAAACCGACCCGGCCCTGGAGGGTCTGGCGCACCGGCTCCACTGGGTTTACGTCGGCCAACTGGGGAAGATCATCCGCATCTTTAAAAAAGAAAGGGTGAGCCGGGCCGTGCTGGCCGGAGGCATCAGCCGGGGGCGGCTCTTCAGGGAGTTCCGGCCGGACTGGAGGGCGCTCAGCCTCATCCGCCGGGTGGGCGCGGGCCGGGACGACCGGCTGCTCAAGGCGGTGGCCGATGAAATCGAGGGAGAGGGCATCCGGATCGAGCCTTCCACCCTGTTTATGGACGAACTGCTGGCCTCTGAAGGGCAGTTGAGCCGCCGGGCGCCCACCCCGGAGGAGCGCCGGGACATCGATTTCGGCTACGAGATCGCCAAGGAGATCGGCCGCCTGGACATCGGCCAATGCGTGGTGGTGCGCCGGGGAGTGGTGGTGGCCCTGGAGGCCATCGAGGGCACGGACGAGACCATCCGCCGGGGCGGGCTCCTGGCCGGGCCGGGGGCTGTGGTGGTGAAGGTGAGCAAGCCCCGTCAGGACCTGCGGTTTGACGTGCCCGCGGTGGGCCTGGACACCATCCGCACCATGGCCGAGGTCAAAGCCGCGGTCCTGGCCGTGGACGCGGGCAAGAGCCTGATGTTCGACCGGGAGGAGATGCTGAAAGAGGCGGATCGGGCCGGTATCGCGGTTTGGGGGGTCTAAAATGATCACCGACCAGGAAATCATCTTCAGGCTTATCTTGGCCTCTCTCCTGGGAGGGGCCGTGGGGCTGGAGCGGGAGATGCACGGCCGGCCCGCGGGGGTGAGAACCTATCTTCTCCTCTCCTTGGGCTCGGCCTTGATCATGATTATCTCCGAATACCTCTTCCACAAGTATCATGGAGGAGTTCCGGGCATAAACCTCCAGGTGGACCCGGGGCGCATCGCCGCCCAGGCCATCACCGGCATCGGTTTCCTGGGAGCCGGCGTGATCATCCGCAGCAAAGACACCATCCGGGGGTTGACCACCGCGGCCTGCGTCTGGGTGGTCTGCGCGGTGGGCCTGACCATCGGCGCGGGCTTTTACTTCTATGGCGGCGCGGTCGCGGCGATTACCGTGGTGGCCCTGGTGGGGCTGAAACCTTTGGAGAAGAGATTGCGCCGGGATTGGTATCAAGAGATGACCGTGGTCTCCGCGGACCTCCCCGGGCAAGGGGAGCGGATCCAGGAGATCATCGACCGGCACCGCTTAAAGGTTATCGATTTCGGGCTGAGCAATGACCTGGAAAAGAAGGAATTGACCCTGACCTTTCTG
>DYJG01000536.1 GCA_020723225.1 Desulfobacca acetoxidans
CGAGGGGGGGGTGCTGAAGGGCGGGGCCTTGATCTTCCGGGATATGAGTCCTTTCAAGCGCCTGGATGAAGAAAGGCGGCACCTGGTGAACATGTTCGCCCACGATTTAAAGACCCCGGTGGTGGGCATGGGCGGGTTGGTGCGGCGTCTCAAGGAAGGAAAGGCCGGGCCTGTGTCGGAGGCGCAAATGTCCTATCTGGAAACCATCGACCGGGAGATGCATCGCCTGGAGAAGCTCATCAATGATTTCCTGGAATTCGCCCGCCTGGATTTACACATCCTCACGCCGTTGCCCAGCGCGGTGCAGGTGGAAGAAGAATGCCAGGAGATCATGACCCTGCTCTCTCCTTTGGCGGAAGCCAAACAGATCCGGTTGTCCGCGGAATATCCCCCGGAAGTCCTGGTGCTCCAGGCCGATCCGTTGCTGTTCAGGCGGGTGTTGGAAAACCTCCTGGAGAATGCCATCAAGTACAGCCCCTCCAGGAGCGCCGTGCTCCTCACAGTGACCGTAAAGGGGAAGGAAGCGGAGTTCGTGGTCCGGGACGAAGGCCCCGGCATCTCTCCTGAAGACCTGCCGCATCTCTTCGAATTTTTCCACCGGGGCGCCGCGGCCGGCAAAGAAAGGGGTTTTGGAGTGGGCCTGGCCACGGTCAAGCGCATCATCGACGCCCACGACGGCCGCATCTGGGTGGAGAGCAAGCCGGGTGACGGCTCTGCGTTCCATTTCACCTTGCCCCAGGAACACCCATCTTAGCCGGAGATAGAGCCCGCCAAGCAGTGATCTCGTCGATAAATCTCACCGATGTAATAGAAAATAATCACTATCTATCTTATATAGAATTATGCCGGGGGGCGGACATTTGTTGCCTATAAAATAAGCAGGTCTAGGCAAGCCTTATTTAATAGGGTGAATTTAAGGCCTTTAGGAAAAATCCTTTTTCTAAAGAAATGGCAGGTTCGAACCGATAATAATTTTATTAAATTGACATTGAGCTTTTTAACGGTTATTTACTTCAGCGACAGCATGTCGGACTGAAGATCAGGGCAGTAGCGGCGCTGAATAAAACCGGGAACGGTAGGCTTTCACCGTTGCCGTTTTTTTGCCTGACTGCTCTCGGCCCGCCGACCGGCAGGTATGCGTTAACATTTTCAATGGAGGGTGGTTGTTAATGAAGGTGCAAGGTAAGGTGAAGTGGTTCAATGATTCCAAAGGGTTTGGATTTATTTCCCGGGAAGACGGCCCCGATGTCTTCGTGCATCACAGCGCCATCCAGGAAGATGGCTTCCGCACACTTCAGGAAGATCAATTGGTGGAGTTTGAGATAGTGCAGGGCGCCAAAGGCCTCCAGGCGCAAAACGTCAAAAAAATCGGGCGTTAAGAATAACAGGCAAAAACGGGAGCCCGCATTCCCGGGTTCCCCCAGCAGTTAAAAGAATTTTCTTCTTAAATAATTTCGAGCAAGGGGTAAGGCGGGCCACGGAGTCCGCCTTTGGCCCTTGCCGCCTTGCCTTAGGCTGTAATCCCATTGCCGTCCTGCCTGATCCTCCGCAACCCTGGAGGTGGGAGACGGAAGGATAACTGCGTCCCGAGTCCCCATTTTCTCGTACTGACTTAATAGAGAATTCCGGCAGTAATTCCCCAACTTATGTCCAGCCCGCCTGATGCCGATACGAATACCGGAGGGGGTGCGGCGCCGGGAGGCGATCCTTTTTCCGGCAAGGCCGGGAGGCAGGACCTAAGCCGGGGGATGGGAAAAGTGATTGACTATGGACGCGCCTCTTGTTAATTTGTTATGAAAGTTGAAGTGCGTCAAGGGGACTTGATTATGCCCAAACTCGCTGATTACTTTAAAAAGGCTGATCGGAAGAAGCTCTTCTTCGATTATCTTAAGTTAATCGGCATCTTGGAGATCGTGATATTCATCGTCGTGGTCCTCTGGGCCTCGGACGATAAATATCACCGGGTCTATTCCCCGTTTCCGTGGCGGGAATACATCTTTGTAGCTTTTGCCTTCCCCATTGTCTTTACCTTTGTCATGGGGATCATCATTACCGGGTTCAACCATTTTCTCGGGGAGGAATCCCCCGAGTCCGCAGGAGATGCCGAGGCGGGCGTCAATCAACTGGATTCCCTGGTAAAACAGATCCGCCGGCTGCCTTACCTGGGCATTCTCTTTCTGCTGCTGGTGACCATCCTGGCCCTGTTCAATATGAACCATATCATGGCCTGGCTGAGCTCCCTGGGCTATAACACTTTTCTATTCCTGAGCTACGCCCTGGCCGGGTTGGGGGCCGTGGTGGTCATCTACCTGGTTTTCTTCCTGTTCTT
>DYJG01000537.1 GCA_020723225.1 Desulfobacca acetoxidans
ACTCACCACCGCCCTGGCCGTGGCCCTGGGAGGATGAAAGGCAGGGGTTAGGGATCAGGGGTCAGGGGTCAGGGATCAGTTGCAGGCTGTCTGTTGTTTATGGCTATCAGCATGATAATTTTTTGCATTTCCACAGGGTTTCAAGCGCCATGTTTGGTATCTTTTCCCTGACCCCTGGTCACTGGTCACTTTAAGAGAGGAAACAGAGTATATGCCCAAAATCATAGACTTAACGGGCCTGGCCTGCCCCCTGCCGGTGGTGCGCACCAAGGAGGCCCTGGAGCAGGAAAGCGGCCAGGGTTTGATCGTGGTGGTGGATAACATTGCCGCCCGGGACAATGTCACCCGGTTCGCGGAGAGCCGGGGCTGTAAAGTGGAGATAGCCCCGGCCGGCAATTGCTATCACCTGACTATCCAGCCCCCGGAAGGGGGGAAGCCTTCAAGTTGCATCTTTCCCGACGCCCAGCCGGAGCCCCGGTCCACGGTGGTGGTCTTTGCCTCCGACCGCATGGGCGAAGGCGACCCGGAGCTGGGGGCCATCCTCATGCGGGCCTTCGGCCAGACCCTGGTGCAGATGGAAGTGCCCCAGAAACTGCTCTTCTATAACCGGGGCGTCTTCCTGACCCTCGATGATTCCCCGATTCTCGCGGAACTCAAAGGCCTGGAGGAGATGGGCGTGGAACTATTGGTCTGCGGCACCTGCCTGGATTTTTTTAAGGTCAAGGAGCGCCTGGCCGCGGGCAAGGTCTCCAACATGTTCGCCATCCTGGAAGCCCAGATGCAGGCGGGAAGGATTATTAAGCCGTAAGCAGTAAGCAGTGAGCAGTGAGCAGTGAGCGGAAAAAGATAATCCGTTATGAATTACTCAGCCTGCTGCTCACTGCTTACAGCTCACTGCTCACTGCTTACGGCTTACTTTTTACAGCGCCCTCATAAAAGCCGTCAGCGCCTTTTTCTCCTGCTCGTTCAGCTTCACCCCGGTCACCAGGTTGAAGAATTCCACCGTGTCTTCGAGCGTCAGCAGGCGGCCGTCGTGGAGGTACGGCGGCGAGTCCTTGATGCCCCTAAGCGGGAAGGTCTTGATGGGACCGTCCGCGGAGGCCAGGCGGCCGTTCACCATCTTAGGCTTGAAAAAGCGCTCGGCCCGGAGGTTATGCATCAGGTTGTCGGTGTAATAAGGCGGCACGTGGCACTCGGCGCAGCGGCCTTTCCCGAAGAAGACGTCCTGGCCCTTAAGCTCCTCCTCCGTGGCCTTGGAACGGTCCAGCCGGCCGAAGACATCCAGTTTGGGGGCCGGGGGAAAGTCGAAAAGCGCCTGCATCTCCGCCATGAAATGCACCTGGCTGCCCCGCTCCAGGATGTTGACCCCCTTCTTGGTGGCGATCACCGGGTCACCGTCGAAGTAGGCGGCCCGCTGTTCGAATTCCGTAAAATCCTCCACCGATTTCAAGGCCCGCTGGGAGCCGAAGAGACGCTGGATGTTCACCCCTCTTAACGCCGGGGTGTCCAGGCGGTGCCGGAACTCCTGGGGCCGGATGTCCCCCACCAGGTGGGTGCCGGCGTTGCTGTGGCCGTTGGCGTGGCAGTCGAAGCAGCTAACCCCCTGGCTGGGCTGCTCCGAGCGCCGGTCGTCCGTCTGGTTGAACTGCTGCTGCATGAAGGGAGTGACCAGGAGGCGCAGCCCCTCCAGTTGCTTGGGGTTGAGGATGCCGTTAAAGAGCTCCTGGTGGTTCTGGGTGGTCACCAACTGCCCCTTGGAGACGTCCCCCAGGTCGGGCCTGGTGGTTAAATAGATGGGCGGCGGGAACTCCGGGAGAAAGTGGTCCGGCAGATCGAAATCCAGGTCGAAGCGAGTAAGGTCCCGGCCCGTCTGCTTCTTGATTTCGTCAATATGGAACTTGGGAAAGAGCATGCCCCCCTCCGGGTGGTTGGGATGGGGCAGCGGCAGGAACCCCGCGGGATAGAGGTCCTTCTCTTTGATTTGGTCCGGGGTCATGGCCGCGAGCTGGTCCCAGGTCACGCCTGCGGGCAGTTTAACCCGCACGCCTTCCTGGACGGCCTTGCCCCGGGACATGGCAACTCCCTGGGCGGCGCGGTTGCCCAAGTCGTAGCGCAGGGCCAGCAGTTCCTGCTGGCGCTTCATGACCTCGGGTTTGGCCGCCTTCATGCGGGTGAGAACCGCGGCAAAGTCCTCCTTGATGACCACCGGCGCATAGCTGGAAGGCTTGCCCTTGTCTTTTTCCGGCGCGGAGGCCATCCCTAAAACCGAAATGGCCCCCACCGCCGCCAGCAGCGCTGGTAAGCCGATTTTTTTCCATTTTT
>DYJG01000538.1 GCA_020723225.1 Desulfobacca acetoxidans
CGCAGAGAGCGCAGAGAAAAGACACGCAGAGAAAATAGTTTTGCAAAAGGCTCGATTACTGGCAACTAATCCTAACCCGCAACCCGCAACCCCGCTACATCACCTTCTCTTTCATCAAAAACTCCAGCCCCCGCTGGGCAAAGGTGGTCATCACCGTGACCATCCAGGTGAGGTGTTCCTGCATCTCCTGATACATGCCGGAGTCGGCCATGCCCAACAGACCGGTGAGCACCGTCTTCACCCGCACCATTTCCGGGTCATGAATCTGGGTGGAACCTAGGTTTATCTCATGTTCCAGGCCTTTAAGGTATTCCAGGAAGACTTTGCCCCCTCCGGCCCTCTGCTCCTCGGAGAGCGCCAGCACCGCGCCCAGGAGGCGGGAAGCCATGAGGAGTTCGGCCTTGATGCGGTCCGCGAAATGAAACAGAATAACGGCGTGCCGGGTGGTGGCGGGTGTGGTCATGTGCTTCCCCTTTGAGGCGGTCTTAGGTCTTAGGTCTTTGGTCTTTGGTCTTTGGTCTTTGGTCTTTGGTTTTCGGTTTTCGGTTTTCGGTTTTCGGTTTTCGGTTCCAGATTCCGTTGGTATTCTTTGCTCTTTTTCGATAAGAAAATAATGGTCTATCAAATGTTGGTCAAGTTTAATTACCATAAAAAGGGAAATATTGCGTAATACTGCGAAGTTATATCGATTATCTGTTTAAAAGGAAAAAAGGGGACCGGGAAATATTCCCCGTTCCCCCCACCCTTCATTTCGTTTAACCGAAGACCGGAGACCGGAGACCGAAGACCTCACTTCAACAGCTTCTGGCTCAGCCTTGCCGCCTTATCCGGATTCAGCAAGCTCAAAATGGCCCCGGCCTCTTTGCCTTTCAGCCGGCGCAAGATTTGCGCGGCCACTTCGTCGTCCATCTTTTCCAGGAGTTTGCCGGCCCGATCCGGTGGCATGGCCTCCAGGGTGGCCACCAGGTGCCGGTTCTGTTCCCCCTGCATCCTTTTCTCTTCCTCCAGGAACTCCATGGCCCGCTGCTGGATGGCGCTCAACTCCTTGAGGCGGGTCTCCACCTCGGTCTTCAAGACCCGGAGCTGATCTTCTTTGGCGGCCACCGCCTGTTCCCGGGTCCGCAGGGCCTGGCGCTCCTTTTCCAGCAGGGACAAAACCCGGGGCACGGTGGGCGCAGGCTGTTTCTCCGCCGCAACCTCGGTGTTGGCGGGAGTGGCGGCTTCGCTCGCTCTCGGCCCCACCCAGGGGATAAACCCCTTGGGCGCCATCAGGGCCGCGGATATCGCAATCTTGCCCAACAGACCCACCAGCAGGCAGCAGGCCAGGACGTTCCAACCGGGCCAGGTATGAGTGGCGGCGCGCTCCATGGCTATCTCCTCTATTGCGGAGTTCGGTTTGCCGTTTTTCGTTTTGCGTTTTGGGTTTTTCGTAAAAAATAGTTGTTTATTAACTTCGCTCTAGCTTGATCGAACCCGGCAATAAAATCCATTTTCCTTTGTTTCGATCATTAAATGCAAAAATCTCGCCAAAAACTGGGATTCCCATAACCAGGCACGAAAAACGAAAAACGCAAAACGCAAAACGATCCTCAAAGGTTCCAACGTCCCAAAACGATGGATTCCGTCTCTTTCTCCGTGTCCTTCATCAATTCCCGGCGGTAGGCCGCGTAGTGTTTCTGTCTTAATTGCTCCAGGAGCCGCCGCTCCTGATAGCGTTTTTTCAGGATTTCCTTTTTCTCCTGGACCGCGGCTTCCTGCTCCTCGATTCGCTGCTTAAATCCCACGACCGCGGTCTTTAAATGCTCCAGATAGGCCCTGAAGATGATAAAATCCTGGGGCGTCCATTCTTTGTCCCCTGCTGCCAATTCCGCCATCTTCCGGCTCTGCAACTCCAGGGTCTCTTTTAAGGCCCGGCGGCTTCGTTCCAGTTCCTGTTGCGCCCGGGCCACCTCCGCCTTGGCCTGTTCTTCCCTCAGGCCCCGGACCTTGAGGACCGTCTCCAGGGAGAAGCGGAAGCGGCCTACCGGGCTCATGAGGCGAAGATGGCGGCCAGCTCCGCCTGGGACTGGGCCAGGGAGACGGGTTCGGCCACGGCCTGCCGCAGGTAGCGGTTCACCGCGTCGTTCTTTTCCAGGGCATAATCGATGTCCGGATTGGAGCCCTTAACGTAGGCGTTAATGTTGATCAGGTCTTCGGCCTTGCGGTAGCTGGCCGCCACCTTCACCAATTTTTCCCGGTTCCGCATATGTTCGGGGTCGGAGACATGGGGCATGAGCCGGCTGATGCTTCCCAGGACGTCGATGGAGGGATAATGGC
>DYJG01000539.1 GCA_020723225.1 Desulfobacca acetoxidans
GGCGGGCGATCCTCTCCGGCTGGGTGGTCCAGGGGCCGGAGGTGGCGGCCTTTGAAAAAGAGTTCGCAGCCCTGGTGGGCGCGCCCCTGGCGGTGGCCTGCTCCAGCGGCACCGCAGCCCTGCATCTGGCCCTGGCGGCCCTGGACCTGGGCCCCGGGGACGAAGTGATCACCGTGTCCCACTCCTTCATCGCCACGGCCAACGCGGTGCGCTACCTGGGGGCGACTCCGGTGTTCGTGGACGTGGAATATGCCACCGGCAATATCGATCCGGACCTGATTGAGGCGGCCGTCACCCCCCGCACTAAGGTTATCCTGGCCCCCCATCAGTTGGGCATCCCCTGCGATCTGGGCCGCATTCTGCCTTTAGCAGAAAACCATAACCTGAAGGTGGTGGAGGACGCGGCCTGCGCCATCGGCTCCGAGATCAGCCCGGCGCCCGGAGAATGGGAACCCATCGGCAGACCCCGCGGAGACCTGGCCACTTTTTCCTTTCATCCCCGCAAAGTCATCACCACCGGAGACGGCGGCATGGTCACGGGCCGGGACCCGGAGATCATGGCCCGCATGGCCCGGCTGCGCACCCATTCCATGTCCCTGTCCACCGCAGAGCGGGAACGGGCCGGGGGCATCGTCTTCGAGAAGTACCCGGAGGTGGGTTTTAACTACCGGTTGAGCGATATCCAGGGCGCGGTGGGCCGGGAGCAGTTGAAACGCCTGCCCGGTCTCATTGCCGAGAGGCGGCGGCTGACGGACCGCTACCGGCAGGCCCTCGCCGGCCACCCCCTTTTGGACCTCCCCCAGGAGCCTTCTTATGCCCGGAGCAACTGGCAATCCTTCTGGGTCGTCCTCAAGGAAGAATGCCCCCGGGGGCAGAAGGAAGTGATGCAGGCCCTGCTGGAGAAGGGCATCCGCACCGTCCGGGGGGTGATGTGCGCCCATAGGGAGGATGCTTATCGGGGGACGCCCCTGAGATTCCCCCTGCCGGTGAGCGAACGCCTCCAGGACCGCAGCGTTATTATTCCCCTGTACCCCGGCATGACCGAGGGGGAACAGGACCGGGTCATCTCCGCCCTGGTGGAGGCGCTGGAAAGATAAGAACTTCACCACCAACGCACAAAGAACACCAAGAAGCACCAAGAAAAGATGTTAGCCCTGGCGGCTTGCCGCCAGGGCTAATATGTTTCCTGGTGAACCTTGGTGTCTCCGTGTCTTGGTGGTGAATTTTTTCCTTTCTCCCCCTCAACTTCCCAACAGCAGGTTTCTCCGCCCTTTCTTGCTTTTTGCCCCGTAGACCATTAAAATATAAACATGAGGTGGTTAAGATAATCGGCAGGGCGCCGGTCCAACAGTATATGGAGAAGAACCAAACAGGAAGTTACATGATTAGGGCTACTGTAGGTCGACTTCTGGCGGCTTTGGCCTTGGTGGCCCTTTTTTCTTGTTCCGGGGAAGCGGCCATCAAGCGGTTTACGGATGATAAAGGCACGCTGCATATCGTTAACGAGGGGTCCGAAGGTCAACCGAGTACGCCATTGACTTCCGGAGCCTTTCCCGGCAGGCCGGGGAGGGTGAGGCCCGGCCCGGATATGCCTGGACCGGGGACACCACCGCCACCGCCACCCCCGCCGGCTCCCGCGCCCCCTCCCGAACCGGAGCCCCCTGATGACAGCGGGCCCGAACAAGATATCCCGGAGCCGGAGGAGCCGGAAGAACCGGCCCCCATGCCCCGGCGCCGCTGAAGTAAAAAGGCAAAAGTAAAAAGGCAAAAGTAAATAACAGATGAGATCGCCCGCATCATTGGCGCAATAATCGTAAATGCAAAAATTAATCGCCATCGAGAAAAGTAAAAAGGAAAAAGTAAAAAGGAAAAAATAAAAAGTTGAAGCCGATGAGATTTTTTGCCTTTTTACTTTTGCCTTTTGCCTTAACTTTGAAGTTTTGCGCCACAGGAATGACTTATGAATAACCAGACCGTCAGCCTGAAAGACTGGGGGGCCATCGAGCCTTTTGCCGGTCTGTCCGTGCGGTTTCTCAAGGATAACCGGTGCCTGCCCTTGAAAAGGGAAGACGGCCGGGTGCTGCTGGCCATGGCCGACCCGGAGGACCTGGACGCCAACCGGGCCCTGGAGGTGGCCCTGGGCGCCGAGATCTCTCCGGTACAGGCCGCGGAAGAAGAGATTCTCGAAGTCATCGAGGCGGTCTACCAGCCGGGCAGCCGCATGGCCCGCCTGGTGGGCGACCTGGATACGGAGGAACTGGAGATGGCCTCGGAGGAGACCGCGGAGATCGGCCACCTCCGGGACATGGCCC
>DYJG01000540.1 GCA_020723225.1 Desulfobacca acetoxidans
GCCTCTTTCAGCATGTGGGTCTTTTCCGTGATGATGGAGCCTTTAATCAGGTTATGATACGCCTTCATGCTCCCAACCTCGCTTCAATCTGGGCCAGGGACGGCTTGAGCATCACCAGGTGTTCGTACTTCAGGATGTCATAGACGTTCAGCCCTGCAGGCAGCATCACCTGGACATGAGGCACGTTCCGGGCCGACAGTTCCAGGGCCTGGTGGGCCTCCGGCGCGATAATCAGGACCTTGGCCACTTCCAGGTTGCGCAGCACCTGCACGAATTCCTTGGTCTTGGGAGCGGTGTGGGGGTATTCGTCCAGCACCAGCAGTTGCCCGGCCTGAAGCTTGCTGCTCAGGGCCATCTTCAAGGCCAGGCGCCGCACCTTTTTGGGCAGGGTGTAGGCATAGCTCCGGGGTTTGGGTCCGAAGATGATGCCGCCGCCCCGCCAGATGGGAGAGCGGTTGCTGCCCACCCGGGCCCGGCCGGTGCCTTTCTGCCGCCAGGGTTTTTTACCGCCGCCCCGTACTTCTCCCCGGCTCTTGGTGGAGGCGGTGCCCGCGCGGCGGCAGGCCCGCTGCCAGGTCACCACTTCATGGAGCACGCTGCCCCTGACCGGCACTCCGAAGATCTCCTCCTGGAGTTCCACCTCTCCCACTTTTTCTTTATTGATATTGATGACATCTATTGTCGGCATAGCTTCACCCGGCCTTCCGGATCAGCACCAACCCCTGCCTGGGGCCGGGCACCGCGCCCTTGATGAGCAGCAGGTTCTCTTCCGGACGCACATCCACCACTTCCAGATTTTGCATGGTCACCCGGGCGTTCCCCATCTGCCCCGGCAGCTTCTTCCCCTTGACGACCCGGGAGGGATAGGCGCTGGCGCCGATGGACCCCGGAGCCCGATGGGACATGGAGCCGTGGGTCATGGGACCCCGGTGGAACTTCCAGCGCTTGATCGTGCCCGCGAAGCCCCGGCCCCTGCTGGTGCCGACGACGTGCACTTTGTCGCCGATGGCGAACTGCTCCAGGGTGATTTCCTGTCCGGCCTCGTATTCGCCGGGGGCATCCAACCGGAACTCCCGGAGGTAGCGGAACGCGCTCTTGGAACCGTGTTTCTCGAAATGACCTTTAAGGGGCTTGTTGACCTTGCCCAAGGACCGGCGTTCAAAGCCCAACTGCAGGGCCTCGTAGCCGTCCTTGGCCGCGCTCTTCACCTGGGCCACAAAGCAGGGACCGGCTTCGATCACCGTCACCGCCACCGAGAGCCCTTCCGGGTCGAAGATGCGGGTCATGCCCAATTTTTTCCCGATAATGCCGCCAGGCATTGTGAACTCCTGTTTTCTGTTTGCTGTTTTCTGTTTTCTGTTGAGAAAAATTTCACTTCAACGCCGGACAGAAAACCGAAACCCATTATCCGTTTCCAAGCCTCCCATTTTCTGTCTTTTACAGAAAACAGAAAACCGAAAACAGAAAACTAAACTTTAATCTCCACATCCACCCCGGCAGCCAAATCCAACTTACTGATGGCGTCCATGGTCTGTTGGGTGGGCTCCAGGATATCCATAAGCCGCTTATAGGTGCGGATCTCGAACTGCTCCCGGGACTTCTTGTCGATGTGCGGCGAACGCAGCACGCAGTACTTGTTGATCTCCGTGGGCAGCGGTATCGGCCCGGCCACCCTGGCCCCGGTGGACCTTGCGGTCTCCACGATCTCCACCACCGATTTATCCAGCAGCTTGTGGTCGTAAGATCGCAACCTGATGCGAATCTTGGGCGTGATCATTTATTCTTCCTATTCCACAATCTCGCTCACCACTCCGGCGCCGACGGTGCGGCCGCCTTCCCGGATGGCGAAGCGCAGTTCCTTTTCCAAGGCCACGGGCGTGATCAGATGCACCGTCATGGAGACGTTGTCCCCGGGCATCACCATCTCCACCCCTTCCGGCAGCGTCACCACCCCGGTGACGTCCGTGGTGCGCAGATAAAACTGGGGCCGGTATCCCGTGAAAAACGGCGTGTGCCGGCCGCCTTCCTCTTTGGTGAGGATGTAGACTTCCGCCTTGAACTTGGTGTGCGGCGTGATCGACCCGGGCTGGGCCACCACCTGGCCCCGCTCCACTTCGTCCTTCTTGATGCCCCGGAGCAAGAGACCCACGTTGTCGCCCGCCTGGCCCTGGTCCAGGGTTTTGCGGAACATTTCCACTCCGGTGCACACGGTCTTCTGGGTGGGCGCGAAGCCGACGATCTCCACTTCGTCGCCGACCTTCACCAACCCGCGCTCCATGCGGCCGGTAACCACCGTGCCCC
>DYJG01000541.1 GCA_020723225.1 Desulfobacca acetoxidans
CTCCCCCCCGGGCTGCTGGAGACCTGGCGGACGGAGGTGGAGGAATGGTGAGGGAAAAAAAAGGGGGCAGGGGCCAGGGATCAGGGGTCAGAGAAAAACAACTACCTGCTCTGCCAAGCTGGACTTCATTTCCACCCACAAGAGGCACTTGGGACCGAGTGTAAAAACTGCTCACTGCTCACCGCTTACTGCTCACTGAGGTAACCATGGGCAAATGGGAACCGGCTTACCTGGAGACGCATCGCCGGGGGTTGCTGCAGCAAAAGATTCAGGCCGCGTCCGACATCCTGAGCCAGTGCAATCTCTGCCCCCAAAACTGCCTGGTGGACCGGCGCCACGGGGAGCGGGGCTTGTGCCGCACCGGGGATCAGCCCATCGTTTCTTCCTATGGCCCCCATTTCGGGGAAGAAGACCCCCTGGTGGGCCGGCACGGTTCGGGCACCATCTTTTTTACCCACTGCAATATCTACTGCATCTTCTGCCAGAACTACGAAATCAGCCACGGCGGCGAAGGCGAGGAAATCACCGCCGCCGACCTGGCCGCCATCATGCTCTACCTCCAGAAAAAGGGCTGCCATAACATCAATTTCGTCACCCCGTCCCATCAGGCGGCGCAGATCCTGGAAGCCCTGCCCCAGGCCATCGACGGCGGCCTGAACGTGCCCCTGGTCTATAACACCGGCGGGTACGACGCCTTGCAGACGCTTAAGCTCCTGGACGGAGTCATCGATATCTACATGCCGGACTTCAAGTTCTGGGACCCTAAGGTGGCCGTGGAGGTCTGCGAGGCCCCGGACTACCCGGAGATCGCCCGCCAGGCTCTCAAAGAGATGCACCGCCAGGTGGGGGATTTGGTGATGGACGAGGAGGGGGTCGCCCGGCGGGGGCTGTTGGTGCGGCACCTGGTGCTCCCCGATAACCTGGCGGGCACCAGGGAATGCATGGAATTCCTGGCCCGGGAAATCTCTCCCGACACCTATGTCAATGTCATGGGCCAATACCGTCCCTGCGGCCGGGCCGCCGACCACCCGTCCCTGCGCAAATACCTCACCAGCCTGGAACACGCGGAAGCCCAAAGACAAGCCCGGGAGGCAGGCCTCACCCGGCTGGATCAGAGGGAAAAGTTATTTAGGTGGTTGTAGGGTGCGTCTCACGCACCACTTTAGGCGCGTAAGACGCGCCTACCGAAATGCAAAGGCGCTTCATGAACATCTACGCGGTGGGCGACATCCACGGCTGTCTGGACCAGTTGGAGCAGCTTCTGGACGAGGTCCAACCCGACCTGGAGAAAGACCTCCTCCTCTTTGTGGGGGACTATATCGACCGGGGGCCGGAGTCCCGGGGAGTGGTGGATTATATTATCCGCTTACAGCAGCAGTACCACCGGGAGCGGATCATCTGCCTGAAGGGCAATCATGAGGCCATGTTCCTGGATTTTCTTGAGGGCCGGGAACGGGAACTCTTCCTCTTCAACGGCGGCATGAGTACGCTCAGGGATTATTGGGGCGATAACTGGGATCTGAAGGAATTGCATCTGCCCCCCGGTCACGAAGAGTTCTACCAGGAACTGCTGCCCTATTATGAGACTCCCGATTATATCTTCGTGCACGGCGGCCTGAAACCTGCGGTGTCCCTGGCGGAACAGGTGGAAGAAGACCTGTTGTGGATCCGGGGGGAATTCATCGCTTCCATGGAGGATTTCGGCCGCCTGGTGATCTTCGGCCACACCCCTTTCAAGCGGCCCCTGGTGATGCCCAACAAGATCGGCATCGACACCGGCGCGGTTTACGGCAACTTTCTGACCTGCCTGAAATTGCCCGATAAAGAATTTTTTATTAAGGGCTATGAATTGCTGGATGACGGCTGATACCGTTTTTAGTTTTTGGTTTTTGGTAAAGACTGGGGGAAGGGGTTGAAATTTCTCGCAAAGAAGCAAAGATCGCCAAGTTTTTATCCTCTCTTTGCGTCCTTGGCGCCTTTGCGAGAAACTGTATTTTTACAGTCGTTTATTTGCCGTTGTCTCACCCACGAGTCTTGATAATTCAAGATAATCTTGACCTTGACTTTGAACTTTGAACTTTGAACCTTGAACTTTGAACTTTTCGAAGAAAGGGTTAGGAATTGGCAAACAGGCCGATTAAAGACCAGGGAAAGGGAGCCCCGGAAATTTCCGACGCCGACATCGTCGCGGCCATGGGGGAGATCTCCGGATATCTGGACATCACTCCCGGCGACTTCAAGGAGGTCTATCTCCTGGCCTTCCGCCATGCCCGGGAGCGGCTGCTGCG
>DYJG01000542.1 GCA_020723225.1 Desulfobacca acetoxidans
CGCGGCCGCGGTGGTGAGCATCAGCCAGTTTTACATCGACCAGGTGAAACGGCTCTTTCCCCAAACCGCCGGGGTGAAGATGGATCTGGTGCGTTGCGGCGTTGATGGCGAAGTCTTTACCCTGCATAGCCACCCGAGAAATAAGCCCCCGGTCTTCATTTCGGTGGGCCGCCTGGTGGATTATAAAGGCTTTGCCACCTTGATCGAGGCTTGCGCCCGGCTCCGGGACCAGGGCCTGGCCTTCAATTTAAAGATCATCGGCGACGGTCCGGACCGGGAGGGATTACAAAAGCAGATCGACCGCCTGCGTCTCGGGGACCGGGTGCAGCTCCTGGGCGCGCTGCAGCCGGAGGAAGTCAGGAACGCTTACCGCCAGGCGGATCTGATGGCTCTGGCCTGCTGCCCCAGCAAGGACCCCCGCTGGCTCAACGACCAGGACGGCATTCCCGTGGTTTTGATGGAGGCCATGGCCACGGGATTGCCGGCGATTTCCACCCGGATCGCGGGGATTCCGGAGCTGATCCGGGATCAGGACACCGGTCTGTTGGTGAATGCGGACGATCCCGATGGTTTGGCCGCGGCCATGGCCCGGCTGCTCGCGGACGAGGGCTTGGCCCAACGGTTGGCCCAAACCGGCCGCGCCTATGTGCTCCAGGAATTCGGCGCGATGGTCAACGCCCTGAGATTGCAGAAAATTTTTACCAGGGTGGTGGAGGGCAAAGCCTGAAAATATCCTACTTCAATTACCATTATGACATCGAGGGTTCGGCCCAGGGCGCGGCCAACCAGGTCCGGGCCATCGCCGGGGCTTTGGGAGCGCTGGGGCACGAAGTGGATTTGCAGTTCCGGGTCCCCAGGCAGCCGGGCGAGAACCGGGAATACCTGGGCCTGAAAAAGATCGACTGGATGCGGCGCTACGGGCATACGCCCCGAATCTTGCTGCGAAATTTCGCCCTCCTCCGGCAGGAGAAAAGGCTGTTGGACGCGTTCCGCCCCGAGGTTTTGCTGGCCGTGGGCAATTACGGCAACTTCTCGGCCTTGCTGGCGGCCCGCAGCCGGAAAGTCCCGTTCGTTTTGTTCTGCGACGCGCCGGTGGAATACGAATATACCCTGTTTCAAAAATGGTTTTTTTATAGCTATCCCGTGGCGGCCAGGTGGGTGGAAGGGTTGAACGTGAAGGGGGCCCGGCAGGTCATCTGCATCTCGGAGGTCTTAAAGGGTTACCTGATGCGCTATAATGTCCCGGCCGCCAAAATCCACGTCATCCCCAACGGCGTAGACCCCGGGGCTTTCAGACCCCAGCCGCCGGATCGGGACTTGCAGGCGCGCTTGGGCCTGGAAGACCGGCTGGTGGTGGGCTACATCGGCAACTTCGAATTTTTCAGCGACGTGCCCCGGTTTGTGGCCCTGGCCGGGGACTTGTGCCGGGACTATCCCAATCTAACCTTTCTTTTTGTGGGGGAGGGGACTGCCGCTCCCCTGATTAAGGCGGAAGTCTCCCGGGCCGGGCTCCGGGACCGCTTTATCTTTACCGGGACTCTGCCCCATGCCCAGGTTCCCGCTTACTTGAGCCTGATGGAAATTGTCATCAGCCCCTACAAGGAAGATTACCTCTTTTACGGGTCCTCCATGAAACTTCTGGAATACCTGGCCGGGGGCAAGCCCACCATCTTTCCGGCCCTGGGCCAAATCAAGGAGGTCATTGCCGACGGCTATAACGGCATGCTTTATCAGCCCGGCGAACAGGAAACCATGGGGCAAAAACTCCGGGAATTGATCGCCGGCCCGGAACTGCGCCGGCAATTGGGCCTCAACGCCAGGAAGACCATTGAAAGAAACTGGACCTGGGAGATTCAGGCCCGGCGCATCGCCAAGGTTCTGCAACTGGCCGTGGCAAAAGAGAGTCATTAAAATATCTTGAGGAAAACTCTTTGGAATACCCCACTTACTTTTGTCGCATAACCCGCAAGCTTCTCCGCTCCGGCCCTTCCCGGCTGCGGCTGGCGAGCATTCTGATATTCATGATGTTTTTGGCGGTCCTGCCTGGCCTTGGCCCGGCCGCGGCCCAGGAGGTGGCGGCAAAGGCCGGGGTGATTGCGGTGGACGCGGCCGGGCCGGCCACGACCCTGAATCCCCTGCTTTTCGGCCAGAATGTCCTCTTTGCCGGACAGGGCTTCTGGAACCCCAAAACCGACAATTGGGATCCCGAGGCCGCGGCCCTGGCGAAAAGATTGGCCCCCTCCATCATCCGCTTTCCCGGGGGCGGGGTCTCGGA
>DYJG01000008.1:0-5211 GCA_020723225.1 Desulfobacca acetoxidans
GCCTTTTCCCGGTTCCCCAGGATCCCTTGCACCCCGGGCAGCCCGGCCAGTTCCTCCGGGGCCCGTTGGGCATAGCAGCCGGTGACCCAGAGGGGCGTGCCGGGATAATCCCGAGCCAGGCCCCGAATGGCCTGCCGGGCCTGCTGGTCCGCCCGGGCGGTGACGGTGCAGGTGTTCACCAGGATGAGGTCCCCCGCGGTTTCTGCCGGGGCCTCCCGCCAACCCCGAGCGATGAGAGCCTGGGCCAGGGCCGCGGTGTCGCATTGGTTCACTTTGCAGCCGAAGGTCAGGATGCGGAAGAAACGGTTTTCGGTTTTCGGTTTTCGGTTTTCGGTGGTCATATTACGGGATGCTCAATCCAGCCGCCCCCAATCAGCCGGTCTCCTTCATAAAAGGCCACGGCCTGGCCGGGGGCCACCGCGGTCTGGGGGGTCTCGAAAATTACCCGCACCGCGGCGGAATGTTCCGGGCAGACCCGCGCCGCCACTCCGGGGTGGCGGTAGCGGATCACCGCCCGGGCGGAAATTTCTCCTGCCGGGGGATCGATGAGCCAATTCACTTCCCTGGCCTTGAGGCCGGAAGAGAAAAGTTCTTCTTTGAAGCCCAAAACCACCTGGTTGGCCTCCGGCCGGATCTCCACCACGTAATAGGCTTGGGCCGCGGGCACTCCAAGCCCCCGGCGCTGGCCCACGGTATAATACTCCAGGCCCCGGTGCCGGCCCAGGACCCGGCCCCGGCGGTCCACCAGTTCCCCGGGTGCGCCCAAGCCGCCCTTAAGATCCCGAAGGACCTCATAATATAGGGTACCAGGGGGAATAAAACATAGCTCCTGGCTCTCCCGGTAGTCTTCGATCCCCGGCAGGCCCAGGTCCGCGTAGCGGCGCCGCACTTCTTGCTTGGTCATTTCTCCCAAAGGAAAAATAAGATGGGACAAAACCTCCCGGGGCAGGCGCTGGAGAAAATAGGACTGGTCCTTGGCCCGGTCCCGGCCCCGGCGCAGTTCGAGGACGCCGTCCGGCCCCGGTAGCAGCCGGACGTAGTGGCCCGTGGCCAGATAGGGGACGCCCGCATCTTCAAGCAGCCGCCGGAGGAGGCCGAACTTGATGGCCGGGTTGCAGCGGACGCAGGGGTTGGGGGTGCGGCCTTGGGAATACTCCCCGGCAAAATAATCCAGCACCAGGCGGGCAAATTCCTCCCTGAGGTCCACCTCCAGCCAGGGGATGCCCAGACCCCGGGCCAGGGCGTCCAGATTCTCCGATGGCGGCCCACCCGGGGCCAGGCGCAGATGCACTCCCGCCACCTTAAAACCCCGGTCCTTCAGCAGGGCCGCGGCCATGGCGCTGTCCACGCCGCCGCTCAAGGCTACCGCTACCTGGACGCCGGCCAGGGAATTGTATCGTTTTTCGTTTTTCGTTTTTCGTTTATCGTTAAAAATTTCCATAATATCAACGAAATGCATCTATCATTTCTAACCTTTGAAAGCGAAAAACAGTATTATCCGGGGGCATATGTAACTTTCCCGATTTGATGTTAATTTTTCGGTCAGTTACCATTAATTTATAATTTATTGATATTTTAGTAAATATAGAAAAGAGAAGGCCCCGAGGAGGGGCCAAAGCTCAGAATATTGAACAATGGTATGCAGGAAAAGAGTATTGCTCAAGAACGGAAAAAGGTAAGTTCGTCCAAAAAGCAGACCGCCAGTCCCCAGGCGGGGTCGGCCCCCGGGACCTGATCCAAACGCAGCACTTTTCCTTTGGCAGTCAAGCGGGAGGCGCCCGGGAGATCCAAATGGGGCAAAGAGGAGGAGACGGTGAACTGCAAAGTTTGCCCCTCCTTGAGCTTCATTGACGGCGGACATTGGCAATAGAGGCCGCCCAGGCTGATGTTTTTGAGGACACCCAGGCTCCCCGGGTCCTCCCCGGCATCCCCATCCGCCTCCTGAACCCATACCGGCATGGTCACCACCAGTCGGTTATGACGACGTCTTTCCGACACCTTTATTCCCTCCAGGCCGTTATCTTTAACCGGCTCATTTGCAGGGATCATGCCACCTGTACTGTTTTGTTTCCCTGATCCCTCCCCAGCCCGCCGGAATATTCCTTGACTGGAGGTCCCCCTTCCGTTACCATTTGGAAAAAATTACTGAAATTCGACGCCTGGCGTCTGTCTAAAAAGGGCGAAATATGCCTTTCATCACGGCCATTCTTAATCAGAAAGGGGGCACCGGCAAAACCACGACCACCATCAATCTCGGCGCGGCCCTGGCCTTCCAGGGGCACCGCACCCTGATGGTGGACCTGGACCCCCAGGGCCACACCACCATCGGCATCGGCGTGGAGCCGGAATCCTTCCGGGAGTCTATGGCCGAAGTCTTCACCATCCCCAAGAAGAATATCAACGAGGTCGTAGTCCCGACTTATATCCCCAAACTGTTTGTTGCTCCGGCCACCATTCACCTGGCCCAGGCCGCGGAACAGGTCTATTCCCGGGTCTTCCGGGAAGCCATTCTGGCCCAGGCCCTCAAAGGGCTGGATTATGAATTCGTGATCATCGACTGCCCGCCCTCTTTGGGAGTGCTCACCACCAATTCCCTGTACGCCTGCGACTTTATCATCATTCCCTGTCAAATCTCCCGTTACTCCCTGGACGGCCTGGCGGACCTGCTGACCACCATCGAGACCGTCAAATCCCTGGGGCTGGAAGAGTTATTTCAGGGGGATCATTTCCGCATCCTGCTCACCATGTTCGACAAACGCAACCGGATTACCAACGAGTACATCCTGGAACAGCTTAAACCCTACCGTGAAAAGACCTTCGCCACCCCGATCATGAAGAACGAGGCCCTGAACCAGGCCCAGATCGCCCAAAAATCCATCTTCGATTACGACCCCAAGAGCTCCGGGGCCCAGGATTACTACCAAATGACTGCCGAGTTTCTGGAGATATGGCAAAAAAGAAACAATTTGCCGGAAAAAAGACCAAACTTGCAGAGCTGCCGTTAACCCGGGTCCTGGAACAAAAAGCCGGGGACGAAGCCGCCTGGGAGGAACTGCAAACGTCGGGGGCCACCGGCTCCAGGCAGCTTATCCTTTCCATGGAAAGAAAGGAGGAAGAAGCCGCCGGCCCCCTGGCCGCGGCTTATCTGCAAGTTCTGGAAGAATTGATGGTCCTGCAGGCGGACCTGGAACCGGGCGGCGAGTTCCACCCCTCCCCGGACCTCCCGGCGCCTCCGGCCCGCATCCCTCTCCAGATCCTGGAACAAGCCCTGCGCCAGGCCCGGGAGGGGCTCCAGGATTTGCATCGGTTGTTGTCAACGTAGGGGCGAACCTGGTGTTCGCCCAAACGTCCAGGGCGAACAGAAGGTTCGCCCCTACGTCTCACCTCTGTATCCCAAACCTCTCCCAGATAACCGAACGCCAGAGGCGGGGGCCCGCCACGTCCAGGTGGAGGGTGAGGATTTCCTCCTCCTCCCCGGCCTGGAGGATCATCCACTCATTAAGGTCGTCCCAGTTGCGCACCAGGCGGGAGAGCTCGCCGCCGTCCTCCGGCCCCGGAGGTTGGATGGCGAAGGAGCCGCCGCCGTGCATGGGGTAGTGGCGGCCGGCGATTTCCGCGGTAAAGGAAGAGGTGTTCACTCCCGCCACCGGCAGGTAGTTGTCGAAGGCCCGGACCAGGGCCCCCCGGGGCCAATGCCCTCGAAGAATGGGGAAGATGCTGGGGTTAATGACCAGGTCCGCGCCCTGGTCGGTGAGCTGCCGCGCGGCCTCGGGCTGGCCCCAAAAGTCGATACACACCGCCATGCCTAAGCGGCCGAAATCAGTGTCAAACACCTGGTAACCGGCCCCGGGAGTGACGCCGAAGCCCTTGCGCTCCAAATTCCCCAGGGTGCATTTGCGCTGACGGCCCACCAGGTTGCCGCCCCGATCAAAAAGGGTGGCGGTGTTATAGCGGCGGCCTTGGTTCTCCTCCACCAATCCCGCCACCAGGTAAGCCTTCAGCTCTCCGGCGGCCCGGCCCAGGGCCTCGTCCCCGGAGAAAGGAAAATATTCCGGAAAGCAGATGAGATCGGCCTCGAAGCCCCGGCAGCGTTCCAGCAGCTCCAGGGCCCGGTCCAGGTTTTCCGGGCTGTCCAAAAAGGTTGCGGGACGAGCCTGAATGAGGATGATTTTGACCATAATTAAATCTTCTGCTCCTTAAAACGCCGCTCCCTCGCCTCCGGAATTTTCTCGGGTTTCAGGTCCTTGATTTGGGCGTTCACCCTGGCCAGGCGCAGGGCCGTGGGGGGATGGGTGCGGTAGATGCCCACGCCCCGGTTTTCCTGGGCCAGCATTTTGGTAAGCAGCGAGGCCAGGGCCTGGGGGTTATACCCGGCCCGGCTGAGGGAGCGCAGGGCCTCCTGGTCCGCGGCCCATTCCGCGGTGCGGCTGTAACCGTTGGTGACCATGGTCTTGAACACGTCGTTAATGGAGTCCTCATAGAGGGCGGCCATTTCCGCGGCCCTACCCCCGCGCTCTTTGGCCGCGGCAATCCGGCGATCGGCCACCACTGCCGCCCACCGGGATGAAACCACGGAGTTGACCCCGTCCCGGTGGGCCACGTGGGCCACTTCGTGGGCCAGGGCCGCGGCCACTTCGTCTTCATTGCCGCAGAGCTTAAGCATGCCCCGGGTGATGAGGATGATCCCCCCGGGACAGGCGAAGGCGTTGGGCTCGAGGCTCTCCAGGACCGCGAAATGATAACCCCGGAAGGTGTCGGGCCGGGATGACTTCCGGGCCACCGTCTGGCCCACTTCGTTGAGGTAAAGTTGCAGTTTGGGGTCTTGAGCCAACTGATAACTGGTGAGGATGCGGGCGGCCACGGCCCGGCCCAGCCGGTATTCACTGGTTTCGTCGACGTTCCGGGTGGCCTGCTGCATCCGGGCCACGCGCATTTCCGCCCGGGTGGCGGGAGGATGGGCCTGGGGAAGGGCGTGGCTCACAAGCAGGAGAAGCATGGCCATTAGGGTAATGGATAAGAAGAATCGTTTCATAGGCAGTGCCAACCTTAATTGCTCATATTTAACAGTTCAACGGTCAAAAGTCTTCTTTTGATTAAGGTGTCCAAGCAAAGCTTGGACGGACAATCGCCGTTCCCAAGGAGCTTGGGAACGAGGTTATCCTTCGAACCCGCAACTCGCAACTCGCAACTCGGAACTCGCAACTCGGAACT
>DYJG01000008.1:5311-18286 GCA_020723225.1 Desulfobacca acetoxidans
GGCATCACCAACAGGGGCTCGTGTTCCTTGGGCAGCTTCAGGGCCTGGCTCAGGGCCTGGTCGACGAACGCGCCCACGATCCCCGCGCCCAGGCCCAGGGCCTCGGCCTGGAGAAAGAGGCTCTGGCCGGCGTGGCCCACCTCCATGTGGGTGTACATGACGCCCCGGTTTCCATAACGCGCGGTGCAGCGCTTAAACTCCGCCGCGAAGACCACCATTACCGGCGCGGTTGCCATCCAGGACTGGGACAGGCAGGCCCGGGCCACCTCAGTCCGAAGGTCTCCTTTCAAGGCGGGTTCCAGGGCATGATTCTCGGGGCGGTAGCGGTAGAGGCCGGGAGGCAAATCCGCCACCCCCCGTTCTCCGGCCACCAGGTAGATTTCCAGGGGGTAGGTGGCGCCGGCCGAGGCCGCGGTGCGGTAACCCCGGGGATCGGTGATCCCCTGGGTGGCCCACAGGAGTTGGGAGAGCTGTTTCAGATCCAGGGAACGGGAGGCAAAGAGGCGCACGGTGCGGCGTTTTTGCAGGGCCTCTTCCACGGACATGGAGCCTTTGAGAGCCGGTTGGGGCAGCCGGACTAATTCCGCGGCCGGCGCAGCCGGAGGCTGGAAAAAGACGCCGCAGGCGACCATCAACATGGGCCAGATGGGATTCATGGCTGCTGATTCCTCTTTTAAGAGTTCAAAACTCGGAACCCGGAACCCGGAACTCGGAACTTTTATCTAGCCCAGGCCCGGAGATGGGCCAGGAGCCGGGTCATGTCTCCGGGGGTCAGGTGAATCACCAGATCCCCCTCCTGGCAGGGTACGGGACAGGTCCGGAATTCCCCTTTGACCGCAATTTCCGCGCTGCCGGCCTTGCCGGGCCGGGCCTCCAGGAGGGATTTTTCCGCAAAAATGAACTTCTTTTGGGCAGGGACGTGGCAGGCGGCCAGGATCGGTTGCATCACGCATTCGGAGGCCGGCGGCGGGGTAGAAGGGGGCAGGGTTAGACTCTGCTCGGCCGCGAAGCTTTCGATTTTATCGACCACATCTTCCCCGGGAGTCAGCTCCACTTCCAGGAAGAGGCCGGATTCCGTTTCATATCCCGCCAATTCCGAACATATCAAGTCGCCCACCTTGAGGATCAGGGTGCCGCCGTGTTCGGTATAGTGCATCCAGACCGGACCGTCGGGTTCCAGGCGAATGCGGTCCTTGGGGAAGAGGGCCTGCACCCGGGGGCAATGCAGCAGCATGGCTTTTCTCCAGCTTGATGGTTCGTAGGAGGCCAGGGCCAGGGGCCAGGGGTCAGGGGCCAGTAATCAGTGACCGGTTAACGGTAGTCAGTTTTCATTTTGAGTTATGGGGCAAAAAATTTTGGATGCAGATTCCGGCCACTGCTCACTGCTTGCTGCTTACTTCATATCATAGCAGCTCCTCATGGGCCATTGGCCCACCCATAAATTATGAAAAAGCTGGTGGGGCGGGCCTCAGTGCCGTGGGGCGTGCGTCCCCGCCAGCCTACCTCTCGGGCGGCCAGAGACGGCCGTCCCACCGATTCACTGCTTTTGAATATTTTCTTGCGTCTTGCTTTGCGCCTTTGCGTCTTTGCGTGAGACTTCTTTTTTGAACAGAACGCCTTCCCCGCGGTCAGGAGAAATTTGCCGGAATCCAGTTTTCCCCCATCGTTTCTTGACCAAGTCTGATATGCACATTATAATTTAGAAAAATTTCCGTGGAAATCATAGATGGGAGGGGATCATGGCTTATTCCCCAATTGTAATGGATCATTTCAAAACCCCCCGGAACGTGGGGGAAATTACGGAAGCGGACGGCCTGGGAGAAGTGGGCAATCCCGTATGCGGGGATATGATGAGCGTCTATATCAAGGTGGAAGGCGACCGCATCGCGGACATCAAGTTCAAGACCTTCGGCTGCGGCGCGGCCATTGCCGTTTCCAGCATGATCACCGAACTGGCCAAGGGCAAGACCCTGGAAGAGGCCATGAAGATCAAGAACTCGGACGTGGCCAAGGCCTTAGGCGGCCTCCCGCCCAATAAGCTCCATTGCTCCAACCTGGGAGCCGACGCCCTCCACTCGGCCATCAAAAATTACCTGGATCGCAAGTCCGGCAAAGTTGTGGCCAAGGAGGAAGGGGAGCCCCACCACCCCGAAAAGGGCGCGGCCTGCTATTGCCCTTATTGCGAGAAGAAGGTGGAGGAAGAGTCTCCCTTCTGCATCTTCTGCGGCAAAGAAATGCCCCACGAGCACGATCATTAAAGACGGTCTTCGGTCTTCGGTTTCCGGTTTTCGGTAAAGACTTGCCAGCATATCTTTTTGGGAAAAGGGGGAAAAAGGGGAAGAGGTAAAAAGGGGAAAGGACTTCTTCTTTGCCCTATCGCGTTTCCTCATTTAACCTTTTCCCTTTTACCCCCCTCTTCTCACTGTTCACTAACCTTGAACCTTGAACTTTGAACTGTAGAGAAGGATGCCGCCATGGGCTTCATTTATCTAGACCACCAATCCGGTACGCCCCTGCACCCCAAGGTGCAGGAGGCCATGATTCAGCATATTCAGACCATCTTCGGCAACCCTTCCAGCGACCACCAGGTGGGACAGCCCGCGGCCGCGGTTTTGGAAAAGGCCCGGGCCCAGACCGCGGCCCTGATCAATGCCAACCCGCCGGAGATAGTCTTTACCTCCGGAGGCACGGAGTCCAACAATCAGGCCATTAAAGGCGTGGCCATCGGTTTGCGGGAAAAGGGGCGCCACATCATCACCTCCAACATCGAGCACAAGTCCGTGCTCAATTCCCTGCGCACCCTGCGGCTGTTGGATTACCGGGTCACTTCCCTGGACGTGGACCAATACGGGTTGGTTGATCCCGCGGCGGTGGAGAAGGCCATCACCCCGGAGACCATCCTCATCAGCGTCATGCTGGCCAACAACGAGATCGGCACCATCGAGCCCATCGCCAAGATCGCCGAGGTCGCAAAAAAGCATAAGATTGTCATGCACACCGACGCGGTGGCCGCTACCGGCAACATCCCCGTGGACGTCCAGGAGCTGGGGGTCAATCTCCTGAGCCTGGCGGCCAACCAGTTCTACGGCCCCTCCGGAGTGGGCGCGCTTTATATCCGCAAGGGCACTCCCGTTTGGCCCTTGCTGGACGGCGGCACCCAGGAAAACAAACGCCGGGCCGGCACGGAGAATCTCATCGGCATCGTCGGCCTGGGCACGGCCGCGGAATTGGCCAAAGAGGCCATCCCCGCCCGCCAGGCGCGGCTCAGGGCCTTAAAGGAACGCCTGGAACAGGGCATCAAGGCCCGCATCCCGGAGATTCACGTCAACGGGCACCCCACCCTGAACCTGCCGCATCTCTTGTCCGTATCGGTGGAATATATCGAAGGCGAGAGCCTGATGCTCATGCTGGACGACGAAGGCATCGTGGTGGCCACCCGCTCCGCGTGCGCCTCCGGGTCGCTCCGGGCTTCCCATGTCCTCATCGGCACCGGCATGGATTTCGCCACCGCCCAGGGGACGCTAGTCTTCACCCTGGGTGAGGAAAACACGGACGCCGAGATCGACCGGGTCCTGGAAGTGATGCCGGGGATCGTCCAGACGTTGCGGGAGATGTCGCCGTTGTATAAGAAATCCCCCCATTAAAAAAAGGTTTTCGGTTTTCAGTTTTCGGTTTTCGGTGGGGAATAAAGAAGGTTAAAGTTTTTACTGGTTGAAATTTAGGTTTGGAAAAAAGCCGGGAAACCGGCTTTTTTTTATGGCTGGCAGTTCCGGCTGGCGCCCCCGGACTGTATTTAACGATGGTGCATATATTTCTGCCGGAGCTGTAAGGTCTTGAAGGGCTGGAGGAAAAGCAGTTCGCAGAGATTGTCTGGCAAACCCCTATAAAAAGGTAGATATTAGTTGTATCTCGCGATATGCTATTTTTTAAGATTTGTTGGCTAAAACATTAGTACTCCTTGGGATTGAATCGGGGAAGGGACGTCTCGATCCTGCTTTTTAAACGCGGAGGCCGGGATTGCCGCATAACTTTGGGTAATGCGGCAGGGGTAGAACCTCAGCCGCATGAAAGGAGGGTTAAGATGAAAAGATTAGCCGTTGTTGGATTCCTACCGCTGGCCGCGATCATCTTGGCGGCGCTTCTTCCACTCTGCAACGCCGAAGCCTGTACTCGCATGTTTTGGAACACTAACGGCAAGGTAATGGTCACCGGGCGAAATATGGACTTTGACATTGACGATCAGCCGGTCTTCTATGTCTTTCCCAAGGGAATCACCAAGAATGGGGGTGCTGACATCAATCCGGCGACGTGGACTTCCCAACACGGCAGCCTCGTGGTGACCCATTTGGGTCGCTCCACTTTTAGCACCGAAGGGATGAACACCGCCGGACTGGCCTTTCACTACCTATATCTGACTCCCACCATATACGAGGGTCGAGACGCCACCAGGCCGGGGGTCCTCCAGGGGAGATATGGTATGTATCTCCTCGACAACGCCGCCACCGTGTCAGACGCCTTGTTGCTCATGTACCACACCCAGCTGGTGCCGGAAGTGATCAACAACAGACTCTTCACCCTGCACCTCGCACTGGAGGATGCCTCGGGGGACTCGGCGATCATCGAGTTTATCGGGGGCCAGATGCATGTCTATCATTCACCTGACTATACCGTCCTCACCAACGATCCTCCCTTCGACCAACATATTCAAAACTTGTGGAAATACCAGTACTTTGGCGGAGATCTCCCCATGCCCGGCGATCTCAATCCCTCGGGTCGCTTTGTCAGGGCGTCGGCGTATGTGTCATCGCTGAATGCCGCATTCAGCAATCAAGCCCTGAAGCCGGATCCCATTTCCGCCATGTTCACTGCCATCCGCGCTCTTACGGAACCCTTTGGCGCCTTCCAGTTTTTTGGAAGCGCGCCTGTGCCCGTCTGGCCAACCACCTGGACCATGGTTTCCGATTTGACCCATAAGAGAGTCTATTTTGCCCACAATCTGGCGAGGAATAACTTCTGGATTAATATGGGAAAGCTCAATTTCTCAGCAGGCGCTCCGATACTGAAGCTGGATGCTCGCAGACGTGGTTTGCATGGACAAGTGTCAAGGTTGTTTACACCCTAAAGCACGGGCTCCTTCGTTGGTTCTCTTTCTTTCGGACTAAACCCGATCAATGCGGGTTAAAAACCTAAATTTTGATTCGCTGAGAGAAGTCGGGCCGCTGGCTCGACTTCCTCAGCTTTTTTTGCCGAATTTAGCTGAGATGATTCCCTATCAAACTTTAAGAAGAAATTACCAGGCGGCAGCAGGTCCTGATTCGGGGAAGAATCAATATCGAATAGCTCCTAGGCAAAATCTGCCCTTACGACCAGGGGGAGGTGGGGGGAATCTGGGGAAAACCTCGGGATATTGGATCATTAGCCCTTCCGGTATGGGATTTGCACCCAGGATGGCCACAGGAGGTGGACCATGATTGCGTTAATCCCGCAAATCGAGTCCAGTCTTGCCTATCTGCGGCCGGAGGCCGGAGTTTCCCAGTCTCAGGACAGCTTTGCCGAGGTGCTCAAAGCCGCGTCCGCCCAGGCCTCGCCGCAGCCGGCGGCACCCCCTCAATATGTGGTGCAAAAAGGTGATAATCTCTCGGAGATCGCAAAGAAATTGGGGTACTCCGACCCCAGGGAACTGGCCCGGGTCAATGGCCTGAAGAACGCCAACCTGCTCCAGGTGGGCCAGGTGCTCAATCTGCCCGGGAGTGAAGGCGGCAAACAGGAAGCTGCGACTACGGCTATTGCCGCGAAAGGGAGCCGGGGAAGGAATAATTCCGCAGTTGCTGTCCAGGAAAAACAGGTGGCGGCCCGGGCCGGGACCCTGGTCACGGCTTCCTGGTACGGCGCGAACCATGCAGGGAAACGCATGGCCAACGGCCAGCCCTTTGACATGTACGCCGATACCGCGGCCCACCGCAGCCTGCCCATGGGCACCAAACTCCAGCTCACCAACCCCGCCAACGGCCGCACCGCGACCGTGGAAGTCACCGACCGGGGGCCGTTCATCCGGGGGCGGAACCTGGACGTCTCCTACGGTGTGGCCCGGAAATTGGGGATGGTGGAGCAGGGAGTGGCCAAACTGCGCATGGATAAGAGCTAGTCGGACGGTTGTCCCTCGATTTGGGCCCGGAACTGGGCCACCGCCCGGGGAATCAGCCGGCGTAGAAAGACCGCCTGGTCCATGGGATGGAGAGTGCGGTAGCTCTCGTATTCCGGATGCCCCGGCGAGAGCTGCGGCAGCTCCCGGGCAAAGGCCGCTCCTTTGCGCCAGGCCTGCTGCATCAACTCGATCAAAGGGGTGTCCATGCCCGGCACCGCGTCCACCCAGCCCAGGCGGCGCATCACCTCAAACCGCACCCGGTCCACCAGCGCAAAAGCAGTATCCATGATCTTCAGCTTCACCTGGTAATCCAGGTCGTCCAGCCGGAAGCGCACCGATCCCCCCAGACCCCGGGCGCCCATGATCAGATCGAAATAAACGTAGAGATTGTCCTCCCCCGGGCTGGCCAGGTACATCAGGGTGGCGGGGCTTAAGTCCTGGAGGCGGGTGTCCGGGCCGAACTGCTCCTTGAAGCGGGCCAGCCAGGAGCGGAAGGCCTGGTCTGCAGCCAGCTTGCGGCGGAAGCCCTCCAGGTCGATGACTTCAGCCACGGTTGTTTTCCCCCCGCTGGCCCATCAACCGGAGCCCTCTAAAGATATAATGCACGCCGCTGATGATGGTGAGCCCGCCGGTCAGCCAAAAAAGGAGGGTAAACAACAACTGGGGCAAGGGCCAGATTTTTCCCACCAATACCAGGAGGACGGTAAAGATTTGCACGGTGGTGGTCCATTTGCCCATCCAGGTGGGGGAAATATTCAGAGGGAGATCCGCCAACCGGAAAACGACTACCCCCAAAGCCAAGGCTAGATCACGGCTGAGGACCACTACCGTCAACCAGGGGGGGATGACCCGGGCAATGCTCAGGGCCACGAAGCTGGCGGACATGAGGAGTTTGTCCGCCAGGGGGTCGAGATAGGCTCCCAGGGGGGATTTCTGATGCCACCTCCGGGCCACCAACCCGTCCGCCAGGTCGCTTAAGCCCGCAAGGAGAAAAACCAGCAACGCCTTGCGATACTGCCCCTGGATCAAAAGAATGATGAACAGGGGCGTCAGGAGAATGCGAGCCAGGGTGATGATGTTGGGTATGGTGAGACTGGCTCGGGTATCCGACCGAAAGGCCATAATGGATATTATTTCTACCACAAAACCGGGGGAAAGCCAATGCCTGGGGGAGCAAGAAGTTTTTCGCCAAAGAAAATTATCATATGATAAAATAATATTTGACAATTATCATATGATAGCAGATTTTAAAGAAAACGGAGGGGAATGATTGGCTGTTTTAACTCAGCTCGCACATTTACCTGTGGCCGTTTTCTTGAAGGAATTTAAGCTCCTAATTCAGAGTGGAGGCCTATATGTGATAAATAGAGCTGAGAACCAGCAATCCTTGGCAGATTTAGGGATGACCAAAGAGAACCGGAAAAATCTTATTTTATCACTGACTGTCCAAGATTATTGTTCCGGTCCGGAAGCAGATAAAGATCAACCAGGGGAAATTTGGGTTTTTGGAAAAGCGGTTGGTTGTCAGGAAGTCTATATAAAACTGAAAATCGCTGATACTATCTCTATGAAAATTGCTAAGTGTATTTCTTTTCACGCCGCCAGGTATCCACTTAATTACCCCTATAAATAAGGGGGGGCTATGATTAAAAATATTTGTCCATATTGCGAAAGGCAAACTGATTTGGAGTTTATCAAAAGTCATGAAGTAATTGTCGTGAGAGGGGAGGAGATTAACGTCCCGGTAGAATATTTTAAATGCTCAGAATGCGGCCATGATTTTGATGACCCTCAATCGAAGCATGATCCCCTCACTTTGGCGTATAAAGAATACCGACGCCGGCATGGTTTAATGCAACCTGAAGAGATACGCGAATTGCGGCAAAGATATGGACTTACTCAAAAAGAATTGGCTAAACTTTTAGGATGGGGTGAAGTTACTCTTTCCCGCTATGAAAATGGCGCTTTACAAGATGAAACTCACAATACAATATTTCAATTAATAAAAGAACCACATAATCTTCTTCATTTAATCAAGCAAAAAGGAGATTTCTTGCAATTAGATAAAAGGGAAAAACTCATCTCTTTTTTAGAGGATGAAATAGAAGAAACATACTCATTCCCTCTTATTTTTACCGAACTATTTGGTAAATATCGCCCTGATATCTTAAGTGGTTTTCAAAAGTTTAACTTGAGTAAGCTATTTCAAGTCATAACTTTCTTCTGTGTCGGAGGAGTTTTAAAAACCAAGTTGAACAAGCTATTATTTTATGCTGATTTTAAACACTATAAAGAATATACGACCTCAATTACTGGCATGAGATATGTACACCTGATGTATGGTCCAGTTCCTGATAATTATGAATTTTACTATGCTGCGTTGCAAAATGAGAACGTTATTAAAGTCGATGAGGTATTCTTTGGAGATTACGTTGGGGAAAATCTTATTGCCGTTAATGAACCTGATTTTTCCCTTTTTCAGAGTTCAGAAATTAACACTCTGATAGCCGTAAAAGATTTCTTCCGGAATTTCAACGCAAGTGCGATTAAAGAATTCTCACATAAAGAGAAAGGATATCAAGAAACAAAAGATGGTCAAATCATACCATATTCTTATGGTGATGATTTGCGAATATAGATTACTCCCCGAAAAAATCCTTTAGGGCAACAAGCATTTCCGGCACTTGATCCGGGGCATACCACCGCACCTCCGGGTCGCCCCGGAACCAGGTGAGCTGCCGCTTGGCGTAGCGCCGGGTGTCTCTTTTCAGTAATTCGATGGCTTCCTCCCAACTCCACCGGCCCTGGAGAAAGGCGATGAGGTGCCGGTAGCCCAGGGCCTGTAAAGGTTTCAGGTCCGGGGGATAGCGCTCTAGCAGCCCGCGCACCTCCTCCAGCCAGCCCTGGGCCAGCATGGCCTCCACCCGGTCCTCGATGCGCCGGTTGAGCTCCTCCCGGGGGCGGATCAGGCCCAACTTCAGGGTTTGGTAAGGCGCATCCTGGAATTGGTGGGACTCGTGCCAGGCCGACAAAGGCTCGCCGGTGGCTTCGATCACCTCCAGGGCCCTGAGGACCCGGTAGGTGTCATGGGGGTGGAGCCGCCAGGCGCTGGCCGGGTCCAGGCGCCGCAGGCGTTCGTGCAGCGCGGCCAGTCCATGGTCCGTCAATTCCCGGCGCAGGCGTTGGCGGATTTTGGTGTCAGGCGTGCCTTCGATGAACAGGCCGGAAAGCAGGGCCTTGAGATACAGCCCCGTTCCCCCAACCACCATGGGCGGCACCCCCCGGCCATGAAGGCCGGCAATGATCTCCCGGGCGTCATGGGAATAGCGGGACGCGTCGTAGGGCTCCGGCGGGTCCACCACATCCACCAGGTGGTGGGGGACCAGGACCCGCTCCGCAGGCGTAGGTTTGGCGGTGCCGATGTCCAGTTCCCGGTAGACCTGGAGGGAGTCGGCATTGACGATCTCCGCGGCGATTGCCTGGGCCAGCTCCAGGGCCACCGCGGTTTTCCCCACTGAGGTGGGGCCGACTAAAACCGCCACCTTCTTTTTTGACGATCCTTCCATGGAATTAATTATATGTGTTTTGCGGTCGTGATGGCAAAGGGGGAAAAGGGGAAAAGGTTAAAAGGGAAAAGGGAAAAGAAAAAGACTGGCCACTGACCACTGGCCACTGACATCCCCTCTTCCCCTCTTCCCCTCTTCCCCTTTTTCCCCATTATTGAGGGCGGCGAAAGCCTTGACGGATTTCACTGAAAGGAATCAGTCGCCACAAAGGCCGGCCGTGGGGGCAGTGGGAGGGGACCTGGAGTTCGTCCAGCTGCCTTAACAGGGCCTGCATCTCTTCCAGTTGCAGCTCCTGCCCGGCCTTGATGGCCCCCCGGCAGGCCATATAGAGCCGGGCCTGCTCCAGGACCGTTTGGGGCTGGGTGGCGCTTTTCAGCGGCGCCAGGGCCTCCACGGTCTCCAGCACCGCGGCCTCCAGGTCGGCCTGGGCCAGGCAGGGGGGCGCGGCGGTTATCAGGAAACTGGCCCCCCCGAAAGGCTCCAGCTCCAGGCCCGCGCCGGCCAGATGCTCCAGGTTCTGTTGCAGCCAACCGGCCTGGGCCGGGGGCACCTCCACCACTTTAGGAAACAGCAGCGGCTGGCGGGCCGGCGCGTCCCCGGCTTGCAGCGTTTCATAGAGGACGCGTTCATGGGCCGCGTGCTGGTCGATGAGGATCAGACCTTCGGGGCATTGGGCCACAATATAGGTGGCCGCAAATTGGCCGATGATGATCAGGTCCTGGAACCTCCAGGTCATTCCGAAAATACCCGGAGGAGGGGCCGGAGCCGCGGCGGCTTCGGGGCTGGAAAAGGCCGCGGTCTCCTGCATGGGTAAAGGCGCGGCCCTGAATGCTCCGAAGGCGGCGGGCGCCGGAGCCCCCGCCTCCCGGGCCTGGGCCAGGCCGCCGGGACTCCAACTCACGGTATAGCGGGGTTCTTCCCCTTGGGTCCCCAAACCCTGGCGCAGGGCGGTGAGCAGCAAGGCGTAGATGCGGCCCGCATCCTGGAAACGGATCTCGGTCTTGGCCGGATGCACGTTGACGTCCACCAGATCCGGGGGCACATCGAGGCGCAGGACCACCGCGGGATGCCGGCCCTTGGGCAGCAGACCCTGGTAGGCTTCCCGTAAAGCTGCCCCCAGGATGCGGTCCTGGACCACCCGGCGGTTGACCAGGAGCACCTGGAAGCGGTTGCTGGCCAGGGAAAAATCCGGCGCGGACAGCAGCCCTTTAACCCGTACCCCCCCGCCGTCCAGGTTGAAGGGCAGCAGATGCGCGGCCACTTCCGCGCCCAGGACGGCGGCCACGCGATCCTTAAGGCTCCGGGCCGCTGGCGCGGCCAATAGCGTCCGGGCCGGGGTTTTCAGGAGGAAGTGCACTTCCGGGTAACCTAGGGCCAGATGGCGCAGGCCCTCCACCATGTAGGCCTGCTCCGCGTCTTTCGAGCGCAGGAACTTGCGCCGGGCCGGGGTATTGAAAAAGAGCTGGGACACGGTTACCTGGGTGCCTAAAGGCGCGCTCCAGGGCGAAGATTCTTCGATTTCTCCGGCAACCGCCACAATACGGTAGCCCCCGGTTTGCCCGGGGGGGCAGGTGATCAGCTCCAGGCGGGAGACCGCGGCGATGCTGGGGAGGGCCTCGCCTCGGAATCCCAGGGTGGAGATGTTGAGCAGGTCCGTTTCCAGCCGCAGTTTGCTGGTGGCGTGGCGCTTCAGGCTTAAGGCCGCCTCCTCCGGGGTCATGCCCCAGCCGTCGTCCACCACCCGGATGCGGCCCCGGCCCCCTTCTTCGATCTCCACGGTGATGGTTTTGGCCCCCGCGTCCAGGGCGTTTTCCACCAGTTCCTTGACCACCGCCCAGGGCCGGGTGATGACCTCGCCGGCGGCGATCTGCGCGGCCACCTGGGGGGTGAGGATGCGGATGCGGCTCCGGGATTCCACTTGCCTTGCTGACCCCATCGGTTATAATGCCCTCAAGGAGGGCTGTGATCCGGTTCTTCTTCCCCGCCCCGCCGGTCATTCGAATTGGCCTTCTTCTGACCGCGGGGCTTTTTCCTTGGAAGGGGCAGGGGGCCTTAGAGGCTCTTACCCCTTCCTCCACTATAGCAAAAAATTCTGGAGCATGGGAGGCGGATTTATGGGTCGGGACAAAGAGCAGGCCGCGGCCTTGACCCCCCGGGAAGAGCTCCTGATGAAGGTAGCCAAGGAGATCGTGGTGAAATTCATCGAGGTAGGCCGCGTTTCCCCCTCCTCTTTTGCTGAAACTTTCAAGACGGTGATGGACACCTTACGCCAGTCTTTTAAGTGAGCTGTAAGCAGTGAGCAGTGAGCAGTAAAAGCGGCATGTTAGGTCCATTTTCTTTGCTGCTCACCGCTTACTGCTCACTGCTCGCTGGAGGAAAAAAATGCGCCGTGCCGCGGGCCGGGCTCCGGATGAGCTAAGGGCGATAAATATCACTCCTGGATACCTGGAATATGCGGAAGGCTCCGCGCTGGTCAACTGGGGCCGCACCCGGGTCTTGTGCGCGGCCAGCGTGCTGGAGCAGGTGCCGCCTTTCCGGGAATACACCGGTAAAGGCTGGGTCACCGGCGAATACGGTATGCTGCCCCGGTCCACCCACACCCGCAACCCCCGGGAAGGCCTGAGGGGCAAGGTCTCGGGCCGCACCTACGAAATTCAGCGCCTCATCGGCCGCTCGCTCCGGGCGGTGACGGACCTCCAGTCCCTGGGACCCCGCACCGTGGTCCTGGACTGCGACGTCCTCCAGGCGGACGGCGGTACCCGCACCGCGGCCATCAGCGGGGCTTTGGTGGCTTTGGCCCTGGCCCTGGAAAATCTGCGCCGCCAGGGAATAGTGGAAACCATGCCCCTGCGGGAGCAGGTGGCCGCGGTGAGCGTCGGGTTGGTGGCGGGGCGATTGCTGTTGGACGTGGATTATGAGGAAGACTCCCAGGCCGCGGTGGACGCCAATTTTGTGGCCACCGGCAAAGGCGGCCTCATCGAAGTGCAGGCCACCGGGGAGAAGGGGCCGTTCCCCCAGGCTTTGATGAGCGAGATGCTGGCCCTGGCGAATAAGGGTTTGGCGCAAATCGCCCGGATTCAGGAGGAAGTGCTGGCCCCATGCCTGCCCCTACCCTGGTGATGGCCACCCGCAACGCCGGGAAGGTGCGGGAGCTCAAGGACCTGCTTAAGGGATTGGGCGTCGAGCTGTTGAGCCTGGCCGATTTCCCGGACCTGCCGGAGATTCCGGAAGAAGGGGCCACCTTTGCGGAGAACGCGGCCGCCA
>DYJG01000543.1 GCA_020723225.1 Desulfobacca acetoxidans
TGGCGGAGCTGGAGAAGCGCCAGGACCAACTGGTGCAGGCCAAGAAGATGTCCTCTCTCGGGGTGCTCACCGCGGGCATCGCCCACCAGTTGAACAATCCCTTGAACAACATCTCCACTTCCTGCCAGATTATCCAGGAGGAACTGGGGCAGGGAAACGAGGATTTTTTAAGAAAGATGCTCACCAACGTGGAACAGGAGGTATACCGGGCCCGGGATATCGTCAAGGGGTTGCTGGAATTCTCCCGGGTGCGGGATTTCGAGCTGAAGCCCACCCCCCTGGCGGACGTGGTCAACCGCTCCATCCGGCTGATCTCCAGCCAGGTGCCTCCGGGCATCGAAATTGTCCAGCAGGTGCCCGGGGATCTGATCCTCAGGATCGACGCCCAACGCCTGCAGGAAGTCTTTCTCAATCTGCTGATGAACGCCATTCAGGCCATTAAGGAGCCGCCCGGGGAGATCAGGATCGCCGCCAGGGTGGACCAGGGGAGCCGCCAGGCGGTGATCGCCGTGGAAGACACCGGCGTCGGCATTCCCAGGGAAGAGATCGACCGGGTTTTCGACCCCTTTTATACCACCAAGGAGGTGGGCGCCGGCACCGGCTTGGGGCTGTCCATAGTCTACGGGATTATCGAGAAGCACGAGGGTTCCATTGCCGTGGAGAGCCGGGAGGGGGAAGGCACCAGATTCGTCATCCGCTTGCCTTACGATAATGAGATGAGGCCGTCCCCATGAAGCGCTCCCGGATATTGATCGTGGAAGATGAGCTCATCGCCCGGGAAAACCTGGACCACGTACTGCGCAAGGAAGGTTACGAGACCGTGGCGGTGGAATCCGGGAAGAAGGCCTTCCAGGAATTGGATAAAGGCGAATTCGACCTGGTGATGACCGATTTGCGCATGCAGCAGGTGGACGGCCTCCAGGTCCTGGAGCGCACCAAGGAGCTCTTCCCGGATACCGAAGTGATCATTATCACCGGCTACAGCACGGTCACCTCGGCCGTGGAGGCCATGCAAAAGGGAGCGTACCATTACCTCCCCAAGCCCTACAAGATCGAGGAAGTGCGCATCCTGGTGCGCAAGGCCCTGGAAAAGAGATGGCTGCGCCAGGAAGTGGTGGACCTGAAACGCCAGGTGCAGAGCCAGAAAGGCATCCCCCTGATCATCGGCAAGAGCCCGCGGATCGAGGCCCTGAAGAGCACCATCCTGCAGATTGCCCCCACCGACGCCACGGTGCTCATCCTGGGGGAGACCGGCACCGGCAAAGAGTTGGTGGCCAAGGCCATTCACCAACTCGGCCCCCGGGCCGACAAACGGTTTCTGGCCATCAATTGCGGCGCGTTCAGCGAAGAGTTGCTGGCCAACGAACTCTTCGGCCACGAACGGGAGGCCTTCACCGGCGCCCGGGGGATCAAGAAGGGACTCCTGGAATCGGCCCCGGGAGGGAGCGTCTTTTTGGATGAAATCGGGGACATGCCGCCGCCCATGCAGGTGAAACTGCTGCGGGTCCTCCAGGAAAAGACCCTGATCCGGGTGGGCGGCACCACGGAAATCCCGGTGGATATCCGCATCCTGGCGGCCACCAACAAGGACCTGAAAGCCGAGGTGGAACGGGGGGCCTTCCGCCAGGACCTGTTCTACCGCATCAACGTGGTGACCCTGCACGTCCCCACCCTGGCGGAGCGCCGGGATGACATTCCTTTGCTCTGCCACCACTTCCTCCAGAAGTATGCCGCGGCCCAGGGCAAACAGATCGACCGGATCGCCGACGAAGTCATGGAAATCCTGATGGAATACGAGTGCCCCGGCAATATCCGGGAACTGGAAAACATCATGGAACGGGCCGTGACCCTGGCCTCCGGCCCGGTCATCGAAATGAGCCACCTGCCCGGGGACTTCCAGCAGCCCGGCTTCCAGGTGCAGCGCCGCCTGCGCAAGGAATTCCTCACCCTGGAGGAAAACGAACAGGAATACATCGCCTGGGTCCTGAAACAGATGCAAGGCAACAAGACCCGGGCCGCGGAGGTGCTGGGGATAGATAGGGTGTCGCTGTGGAGGAAATTGAAGCGGTTGGATTTGGGGTGAGGGGATGAAACAATCATTCGTTATCTGCATTCGAAATGATGATTATCCGGCCTCCTTGGAAAAACGCAAGCTTTACATCAAGCTGCACGACCCCGAGGCGGAAAAAAACATTTTATACGGGTGATCGATGAATCAGGTGAGGATTATCTTTATCCTGAAGGGTATTTCGCT
>DYJG01000544.1 GCA_020723225.1 Desulfobacca acetoxidans
TCAGTAATCAGTTTTTTCTCTATCCAACTGATCACTGATTACTGATTACTGATTACTGATTACTTACCCCTGCCCCTGATACCAATCTCTGGCCACAGACCACTGATCACTACCATGGACAAGACCCAAAAGACCTCCTCCCTCTTCACGCCTCCCCAGCCCCTGGCGGCCCGGATGCGCCCCCGCACTTTGGACGAATTCGTGGGCCAACAGCACCTGGTGGGGGAAGGAAGGCTGTTGTGGCGGGCGCTTAAAGCCCGGCGGCTTTTTTCCTCCATGATCTTCTGGGGCCCCCCGGGCTCCGGGAAGACCACCCTGGCCCGGGTCATCGCCCGGGTCCTGGATAGCCAGTTTGCCAGTCTGAGCGCGGTCATGTCCGGGGTGGCGGATTTGCGCAAAGTGGTGGAAGAAGCCCGGACCTGGCAGGCCCGGGGCCGCCGCACGGTGGTCCTCATCGATGAAATCCACCGCTTCAACAAGGCCCAGCAGGACGCGCTACTGCCCCACGTGGAGGAGGGGCTTTTGACCCTCATCGGCGCCACCACCGAAAATCCCTATTTTGAGATCATCGGGCCGCTCTTGTCCCGGGCCCGGATTTTTATCTTCGAACCCCTTACGGAGGAAGAAATCCTCGTGATCTTGCGCCGGGCCCTGGCGGACCGGGAGCAAGGCCTGGGGGCCATGAAGCTGGAGGTGGCCCAGGAGGCCCTGGCTCATTTCGCCCGCATGTCCGCGGGCGACGCCCGCCGGGCCTTGACCGCCCTGGAGCTGGCGGTCTTGAGCACCCCGGCGGATGAGAGGGGCGTCATCCGCGTGGACCTGGCCGCAGCCAGGGAGTGCATGCCCCGGCGGGATCTCCTTTATGACAAGGAGGGCGACGCCCACTACGACACGGTGAGCGCCTTCATCAAGAGCGTGCGCGGTTCCGACCCGGACGCGGCCCTCTATTGGCTGGCCCGGATGCTGGAGGCCGGCGAAGACCCCCGGTTCATCATGCGCCGCCTCCTGATCCTGGCTTCCGAAGACATCGGCCTGGCCGACCCCCAGGCCCTGCCGCAGGTGGCCGCGGCCTCCCAGGCCCTTACCTGGGTGGGCCTGCCGGAGGGCCAATACCATCTGGCCCAGGCCACCCTCTACCTGGCTTTGGCCCCCAAGAGCAACTCCACCATGGCCTATTTCCGGGCCCAGGCGCAGCTTAAGGAAAAAGGGGCCATCAAGGTGCCTACGCCCCTGCAAGACGCCCACCGGGACCGGAAGGGTCTGGGACACGGCCAGGGCTATCTTTACCCCCATGATTACCCCGGCCACTTCGTGGACCAGGATTATCTACCGGAGGAACTGGCCGGAGCCAGCTTCTATGAGCCGGGGACGGAGGGCGCGGAGCCGGAGCTGGCGGCCCGCTGGCGGACCTTTAGAAAAAAAGGCGGCGATCCCGGCAGCGGCGGTGAAACCCCGGGGAATGAATCTATTTGATACTAGTTCTCTAGGAAATATGTTATAAAGAAAATTCAGGGCTGCAAGGGGCGACCCGCTAAGGCCATCGGCGCCTTTCCACCCTCCCCGAAAACGCGGGTCACGCGCTCTCCGGTCCCTGGACAAATGCTTCTGAAAGACTTATATTGTTAATGATAAATGGGGGAGCACCGCTTCATGGAGGGGGTGCAAGCCATGTCGAGGATACTCTTTGCGGACAGTGAGCCTCATATCCGGCGGCTCTTCCTGGAGGAACTCCGGGAGGAAGGCTATGAGGTGGTGGTGGCCGGCAACGGCGCCGGCGTGGTGCGCCTGATGGAAGCGTTTGAGCCGGACGTGGTCATCATGGAAGTCTTGCTGCCGGATATGTCCGGCGTGGAGACCGGGCGCATCGTCAAGGGTACCCGAAAGGATACCCGGGTGATCTTCCATTCCCACTGCATCCCGCCCCAGGACCTTGGTTCTTTGGGCGCGGATGCATTTGTGGTCAAGTCCCACGACCTTGGTCGTTTAAAGGAGGCGGTGCGCCGCCTCTTGCCGTCCCATGCCGCTTAAGGCGGCAGAAAGAATCCGGAGGCGCCAACATGGCCATCATGGAAATCAGCGTCACCCCCTTGGGATTGGGCGTGCCTAGCGTGGGCGATTATATCGCCGAAGTAGTGAAGTACCTGCGCCGGCAAAATATCACCCACCAACTCACCGACATGGGCACCCTGGTCCACGGAGACGCCTCCCGCCTCCTGGAGGTGGCCCAGGCTCTGCATGAGCT
>DYJG01000545.1 GCA_020723225.1 Desulfobacca acetoxidans
TGTTCTCCGGGGTCATCTGCCTGGCGCTGTTCATTTTCATCACCGCCGCCCGCAGCCTGCCGGCCGCCGCCGGGCCGTCTCCCGCCGAGCCTCTCATTCTCAAGAGCGTAAAATTCAAGGGCAACAAGGCCGTCCCCCTAGATGTTATCACGGAGGAAATGATCACCTCCCCCCCTTCCCGCTGGCCCTGGAAAAAACTGGAAGTGACCCGCCCTCCCGAGGCGGAGAAGGAGGGGCTGAGGTCGCTGCTCGCCACCCGCTGGTCCTGGAAGAAACCCCCGGTTTACAACCCCGCGGACATCGAAGACGACCTGGAGCGCCTCCGGGGCCTGTACCGCCGCTACGGCTTCTATCATGCCCGGATCACCTCCCAGGCTGAAATCAAGGAGAATCAGGTCCACGTTCTCATTAACATCGAGGAGGGGCCCGGGGTGCAGGTAACCCGGGTACAGGTGGACGCGGCCGCGGGCTTCCCCCCCCAGATTCTTGCCGATCTTAAGGTCAAAAGTCCCCTCAAGGAGGGGGAGCGCTTCACCGAGGAAAATTACGAGGCCCTGAAAAGGCAGTACCTGGACTACCTGCTGGATAACGGCTATCCCAAGGCCCAGGTCGAGGGCCGGGTATTGCTGGATGAAGAAAAAAACACCGCCCGGGTGGAGGTGGCCGTAACCCCCGGTCCCTTATGTTATTTCGGCGAAGTCCGGGTCAAGGGGGACCCCGAGACTCCCCAGCGGGTGATCCTCCGCAAGATAACCTTCAAGAAGGGCCAGCCTTTTTCCTTTAAGGAAATTTACGACAGCCAGCAGCGCATCTACAGCCTGGACCTGTTCCAGAGCGTGGCCCTGACCCCGGAGGAGGTCCCTGAAACTGAGCGCCGAATCCCCATCACCGTGGAGGTCCGGGAAAAGAAAAAGCGCTCCCTCAAGGTGGGGCTGGGGTACGGGGATGAAGACGAGTTCCGGGCCCGGATGGGCCTGCGCGTCCGCAATTTCCTGGGCGGCGGCCGCATGGTGGACGTGGACACCAAGTTCTCCCGCCTGGAATACCGGGCGGAGGGCACCTTTTTCAATCCCCTGGTCTTCGACACCAACAACGATTTCGCATATCAAACCGGCTGGGTCCGCCGCTACCTGCCGAGTTTCACCGACAAGGCCTTCTTTTCCCAGGCGCGCCTGGAGCGGGACCTGCCCTGGCGCATCCGGGGCTACGTGGGCCACGGCCTGGAATTCACCCGGCCCTTCAACATCTCGGAGGAAACCCTATCCGTCTTGAGCGACACCCAGACCGGCAAACTCTACCGGGCCTCCATGGCCCTTGCGGGTCTGCGCCGGGAAACCGTAGACAAACCCGTTGACCCCCATCGGGGGGGAATACTGTCCCTGACCCAGGAAGTGGCCCCCACCTTTTTCGGCTCCCAGATTCAGTTCGTGCGCACCGTGGTGGATGTCCGGCGTTATCAGGCCATCGGGGACACGGACTATATCCTGGCGGGACGTTTGAAATTCGGGGTCATCGAACCCATCCAGGGCACCCAGGAGATTCCCATTTTCCGGCGGTTTTTCGCCGGCGGCTACAACAGTGTCCGGGGTTACCGCCTGGATTACCTGGGCCCCCGCAACCCCTCCGGCTCCCCGGTGGGCGGGAACGCGCTACTGGAGGGCAACCTGGAGGCCCGCATCCCCATCTACAAGGAGTTCAGGGCCGTGGCCTTCCTGGACTTCGGCAACGTCTACCTGACCTTGAGGGACGTAGACGTGGGCCAGTTGAAGTATTCCTCAGGCGTCGGCCTGCGGTACCATACCTTCATCGGCCCCATCGGCGTGGACGTGGGCTTCCCCCTGAACCCCATCGATCCGAGCAAGGACAAGTACCGTTTTCATTTCACTATCGGGCAGGCGTTTTAGAGAAGCTGCGCCAGATATTGTCCTAATTTTTAATTTTTCTCCTTGGATAGTTTATTGTATATAGAATATAATGATCATAAACCATAAATGGGGAAATATGTTTTTGGAGTTCTGGACTTGAATATCCGATTAGGTATATAGAAAAATCTCCCCATTGCCGGGAGAAATTTACCCACCTATTGACAAGAGAAAAACATAAATTAGCTTATATTTGTTGACAATTAATATAATCAGGTGCTATAAAGTCAATGGATAAGCCTTGTGAAATTTATCACAGGAAATAATTTTGTATCGCCGATTCCCCATAACAGACG
>DYJG01000546.1 GCA_020723225.1 Desulfobacca acetoxidans
GGTTGATTTCATGGGCTTCTCCATCCTTCGGCGTCGAATTACTTGCCGAACGGACATTTTTGGGGAAAGGTGCAAACTTTGCAGTCCAGGCAAAAGGCCCCGTTGGCCAGACGCGCCAGGTCGCGGCGGGTGATTTCCAGGCCCGCCAGCAGGCGAGGCAGCAGGAGATCGAAGCTGGTGGTTTTGAAATACAAGGCGCAGGCAGGCACCCCCATGACCTGGACCGGCCCGATGTGGGCCAGCAATGTCATGGCTCCGGGGATGATGGGCGCGCCATACAGCATATCCGTCGCTCCGGCGTCCACCAAACCCCGGCGGGTGACGTCATCGGGGTCCACGGACAAACCGGCGGTGGTCACCAGGAGATCGACGCCCAAGTCCAGGAGTTCCTTGATCCCCTCACTGATGGCCCGGCGGTCGTCCGGCACGATCAGGGATTTTACGACCTGGCCGCCGAAATTTTCCACCTTGGTGGTGATGATGGGAACGAATTTATCCTCCACCAGACCCATGAAGACCTCGGTGCCGGTGATCAGGGCGCCGACCCTCGGGCGGCGCAGGGGCGACACCTTAAACAAGGGGCCGTCGCTGAGGATGGACAGGGCCTTATGAAAGTCGGCCCTGGGCAGATACAGGGGAATGGCCCTGGTGGCTCCGAGAATCCGCCCTTCGGTGAGCACCGAGAAGCCCTGGCGGCAGGCGCACATGACTCCGGGCACCAGGTTGAAGGCTTCCAGACGAACTTCATCCACTACCAGGAGTCCGTCCTGCGCAGCTAAAAGATTGATCTTACCCTCACGGGGTGGTTCGGTAAAAGTCACGCCGTCACCGGCCAACGCCCGGGCAAAGGCCAGGGCGGCTTCGTCTTCGTGAACCCATTCCGGGCTTATCTGGTTTTCTTCCAGTACATAAAGATGCTGGCGGCCCATCTGCTGCAAGCGGCAGAGGTCGCCTACCCCTATTACCTGGCCCTTGTCGAAGGCCGGGCCTTTGCTTACCCCAGGGACAATCATTGTCATATCGTGCAAAACCCGGCGGCCCACCGCTTCTGCCGCCGGCAGCGCCTGGAGGGGTGGCATGGCCTGGTGCTCCGCCTCCGACTCGATCAGATAAGGCACCCCACCCTGGCAGGCGCGACAGATGCCGCCATCCTGGGCCGGATAGGCCTCCCGGCAGAGCGGACAGGTGATTATGCGGCCCCGGCTGCGCTTGCCCAGGAATTGGGAGCGGGTTTTGACTTGCTGCCATCCCAAAATATCGGCTCCTGCCTGTTCGATTTCTTCCAACAGCCGGACGGAATCCTGCTCCTTTTTGGGTTTCAGTTTGCGGTACCAATTATTGATCTCCGGCCATGCGGCCGTCTTGGCAGCATCGAGAAAGACCCGCACACCTTCCCCCCGGTACTTGTCGTACAGAGTCAGGGCGAAGCGGCCGACGTCGACCACCTTGAGCCAGCCGTTGCCGATGGTGCATGGGGTGAGCATTTGAACGGCATCCGGCAGACAATTCCTGGTTTCGCAGATGGCGTCGAACAACATTTCTGCCGACAACCGCCGCCGGGCCGCTTCGACCATAACCCCGCCGATGACTACGCCGGGAGCGGCATGGCCGTGAAAGGACTTGACCTGTTGCAAGAACTCATCAAAAGAATATGGGCCTATCTGCATATACCACCGAGCCAGGTTTACCCCACGCTAAAAAGCGTGGGGCGATATGAATTTAAGCAGAACCGAGGAACTCCTTTACCAGGCGCTCCCATCCCACCTGCGGGTAGTGACCGTAAACGTCGTCAATGATTGCACCGCCGGAAGGGAGAGTGGCGCCCAGGGAGGATTCCAGCAGCCCCATAAGCCTGGAGGTTTCGTTTTCTATCCAAGCCACATTGCCTTTTTCAATGTGCAGCTTTTCCAAGTCCGGCTGCAGATTGGTGGGACTGACGATCATCAGCCAGCCCTGGCCGTAAGGGTCGTCATGGACCAGGCCCGGCCTCTCCAGGACCTTGGGATTCACCGCCTCAATGACCCCATCCAGAGGCGCCAGGACCGCAGCCTCGTTATCTCCCCGGAAGAGCGCCAGCGCCGGCAGATCCCGGCGAATCTTTACGCCGATCTCCGGCAGCCGGAATTTATCGGCGCGGCCCAGGACCTTTTGTGAAAAGTCATCCAGCCCCAGGCGCACCCGGCCGCCCTGCTCCAGGGCCGCCCAGGTATG
>DYJG01000547.1 GCA_020723225.1 Desulfobacca acetoxidans
CCCGCTGGGAGATGATCCCGGGGATGGTGCGGACGTTGACCGCAATCTCCGGCACCGCGCCGTCCGGGGCCACTTCGTTGACCACGATCTGCTTGGCCCTTTTCCTCGCCACCTTAGTGGGATATTTGCTGAGCAGCTCCTTTTTCACTTCCTCGGCGTTGATGTCGATAATGGGAGCGCCCAATTCTTCTGCATTCACTGTAGCCATGGTTTATTTCTCCACGGTACCGCAGGCTTTCCAGCCAGCGGCTACCATTCATCTCGTTCCCAAGCTGCGCTTGGGAACGCACTTGTCCGCCAAGCTTTGCTTGGCATCGGTAAGCCCCCCAAGCAAAGCTTGGGTTCTATGGGGGTTCCCAAGCGCAGCTTGGGAACCAGAAGATTCTTGCGTCCTTTCTTTGCGCCTTTGCGTCTTTGCGTGAGAAAATTTTTTAAATTTCATCCAAAACCTGGTCCCCGGCTTCCCCGGTGCGCACCCGGACGGAATCCGCCACGGGCATGACGAAGACCTTGCCGTCCCCGGATTTGCCGGTGTGGTTCACGTCCATGATGGTCCGCACCGTCTTTTTAACCAGCTTGTCCGGGACCACCACGAAAAATACCCTTTTGGGAATCAGGCGCTGGCTCTGGCCCAACTGGGCCACGGCCTCTTCATAGCCTTTTTCCGCGCCTTCGAGCAGCGTCAAATCCACCAGGCCCTTGCCCCGGCCCAGGGCGTCCCGGGCGGTGATGGAGGAGATACCCGCATCCGCCAGGGCCTTCTTGGTCTTGTTCATCATGTTGATGCGCACGATGGCCATGATCTCTTTCATGGCTTCACCTCTTCCATCTCGCCGGCGGCGTTTTCTTTGATGCCGGAGCTGATGGTGTACATTTCCTCCACCGGCGAGACAAAAATCTTGCCGTCGCCGTACGCGCCTTTTTCACCGGTGCGAGCCGCTTTGAGAACGGTCTTGATGACGAAATCCTTGTCCTGGTCTTTGACCACCATGAGCAGCAGTTCCTTGGGGATTTCGTCGTAGGTGATCTCCCCGATCTTGATGCCCCGCTGCTTGCCCCGGCCCACCACGCTCATCTTGGTGACCGCGGGGAACCCCGCTTCCATTAACGCGGCCAGGACCGCGTCCACTTTCTCCGGTCTGACCACTGACCTGATCATAATCATGGCTATTCCTCCATCCTTATCTTGGCTATCTGGTGACTATGGCGGATTTCCCGGGGAGCTTCTCCCGGGAGGCCGCCGGCGCCAGGGCCACGGCCCTGGCTTTAAGGCCGGCGACGACCATGGCTGCGGTCCAGCCGCCCATCCACAGCAACAACATTAATCCTGCGAAATTATTCATGGACATTTCCTGCTCCTGCTAACCCGCCAGCCCGTACTCGATGAGCAGCTTCTCCAAATCATCAGTGCTCATGGGTTTGGGGATGACGTGCATGTCGTTGGCTTCGATCTTCCGGGCCAGGGTGCGGTACTCATCGGCCTGGGAATGGGCCGAATCATACTCAATCACGGTCTTGCGGTTGATCTCCGCGCGCTGCACCATGTTGTCCCGGGGGATGAAGTGGATCATCTGGGTGCCCAGCCTTGCGGCCAGGGCCTCGATCATCTCTTTTTCGTTGTCCACTTTGCGGCTGTTGCAGATGAGGCCGCCCAGGCGCACGCCGCCCGCTTCCGCGAACTTGACGATACCCTTGCAGATGTTGTTGGCCGCGTACATGGCCATCATCTCGCCGGAAACGACGATGTAGATCTCCTGGGCCTTGCCTTCCCGAATGGGCATGGCGAAGCCGCCGCAGACCACGTCGCCCAAGACGTCATAGAAGACGTAATCCAGCGATTCACTGTCGGCATAGGCCCCCAGTTGCTCCAGAAGGTTGATGGAAGTGATGATGCCCCGGCCGGCGCAGCCCACGCCGGGCTCGGGACCGCCGGACTCCACGCACACGGTCCCGGAAAAACCGCAGCGGCGGATATCCTCCAGGTCCACGTCTTCGCCTTCCTCCCGGAGGGTGTCCAAGACACTCTTTTGGGCCAGACCGCCGAGAAGCAGGCGGGTGGAATCCGCCTTGGGGTCGCAGCCCACGACCATCACTTTCCGTCCCATTTCGGCGAGCCCCGCCACGGTATTTTGAGTGGTGGTGGACTTGCCGATCCCACCTTTGCCGTAAATTGCCACCTTACGCATACCAAAACTCCT
>DYJG01000548.1 GCA_020723225.1 Desulfobacca acetoxidans
AGACGTCTTCCGGCCCCATTTCCGAAAACAGCCCCAAACCGGCAGTCCCTGGGAAAGAGAAGCGGCCCAATTTTTCATTCCCTCGGTCTCCCATGAGAAATCATCATAAGTAGGCTTATCCGCCCCCGGAGAAAAGCCTGGAGAATACCATCGGGAAAAAAGTCTGGCCTCCAAGGGGCCGGAGTCATTGCGATAATTTTCAAAGACACTGACCTGGCCTACTCCGGTGGCTTGTCCCAAACGCTCCAGTACCTCCGAAATATTTTTCTGCCAATCAATGGCTTTCAAAAAGCCCTCAGCCGCGAAGCTGACCGCTTCCAGGATGGCATCCCTGAAGTTCGGTAAGGGTGCTGTGAATCTCGACATCGATCCGGGCGCCGTCCTTTCTGCGCCCCCGCACGGAATAGACGAGTTTTTCTATTTCTCCCGACAAGCGTCTGCGGATATTTTCCTTTACCAAAGGCCAATCCTCGGTGACCACCAAGTCTTCGGGGGACCGATCGATGATTTCTTCTTGGGTATAAGCGAAAATCTCCGCAAACCTGGGGTTGACATAGCGAAATATGCCGTCTTGGAGGATATAAATGCCGAATAGCGATTGTTCCACCAAGGTCCGAAATTGAACCTCAGCCTCCAATTCACCCAGGATTCGTAAAGGGGGGGACATGACCTCTTTCTCCTCACCTTCCCTTCCTGCTCACGGAGTTGCCAAAAAGAGCTCCAGAAAGGCTTGCGCAGTCGCTTCCACGGGATGCAATAAACCGCTGGTATGAGCCAAAAGGCAGGCCTTCGGTGGGCGGAAGGCCCTTAAACATCCATTTCGGCAAGACGATAAGTTTACATTAAAATTTGTTGGGGAAATGGTAAATAAAGAAAAGTTTAAGATAGTTAATCTAAAGTTAAGAGGGTCTGACCGGGAATGGCAAAGTCGTTTGCCAGTAATCCCGGATTAATAAAGCACTTCCACCAGAAAAAGCCCCTGGGCCGGAGCCGTGGGACCGGCTCCGGCCCGGTCGCCGCTTTTAAGGAGTCCACCCAGGTCCTCGGGGGGGCGCTTCCCCAGGCCGATCTCCACCATGGTGCCCACCAGGGAGCGGACCATGCCCCGGAGGAAACCGTTGGCGGTGATGAAGAAACGGAGGCGGCCGGCGTCTCCCTGGTGCCAGGCTGCGGACAGCACGCGGCGGACCGCATGGCCGGGCGCGCCGCCGCTGGCCTTGAACGCCGAAAAATCGTGCTCCCCCGGGAGAACAGCCGCGGCTTGAATCATGGCCTCCAGATCCAGGACTTCCCGCACCACCCAGGCATATCGCCGGCTTAAGGGCGAGGGCTGCCTGCGGTTCAGAATCCGGTATTCATAGGTCTTGGATCGGACGGACTTGCGGGCGTGGAAATCCAGCGGGGCCTCAGCCGCGTCCAGCACCGCGATATCCCGGGGGAGAAGGGAATTCAAACCCGCGTAAAAGGCCTTCAGGGGAATGTGGCTGGCGGTATGAAAATTGGCCACCTGGCCCCGGGCATGCACCCCGGAGTCGGTGCGGCCGGAGCCGTGCACCTTGATAGCCTCCCCGGTGAGTCTGGCCAGCGCGGTTTCCAGCACCTCCTGGATGGTCAGGGCGTTTTTCTGGCGCTGCCAGCCGTGGTAGGCGGAGCCATCGTATTCGAGAAGGAGGCGGATGTTGCGCATGTTAGCTATCAGCTTTCAGCGGTCAGCTTTCAGCTTGGTTTTAGGTTCTGGGTTCTGGGTTCTGGGTTCCATGGTTCCGGCCAAGTTCTTAATTTTATAGCTAATATGCAGATGAATTGAAAGAAGTTATCTATAAAAGAGGGGCGACAATAACGTCGCCCCTGGTATTAATTATTCTATTTTTTTAGCTGAAAGCTGATCGCTGACAGCTGAAAGCTTCTACGGAACGAAGGGAATGACGTCCAGCCCCATCGTTTCCGGCAGGCCCATCATCAGGTTGAAATTCTGCACCGCCTGGCCTGCCGCGCCTTTGTTCAGGTTGTCGATGACCGAAAGGACGATGACCCGCCGGGATTCCGGGTCCACCTTGAGGGCCAGGTCGCAGTAATTCGAGCCCCGGACGTCCCGGGTGTCCGGCAGCCTTCCGGCCGGGTGGAGGCGCACGAAGGGGTGCCCCTCATAAAACCGGTGGTAGAGGTCCCGGAGTTCCTCTTCCGACCGGGACTC
>DYJG01000549.1 GCA_020723225.1 Desulfobacca acetoxidans
CAGGTCCACTCCGGGGCGCCATTCCAGGGCGGGGAGGCCCACCCGGTGCAGGTTCTCCAGGTCCACGCCATACTTGCCCACCCGGTAGGGAGAGGCAAAATCGACATGGCTGAGCCAGGCCACCCGGCCCTCCAGGGTGACGATCTCGAAACCCACCCGCTCGCCCTGCTCCCGGACTTCCCGGGTGTAAAACCCTGCGGCTTTCCCGGGAAAGCGAGCCACCACCTTTTGCACCACCGTGGTTTTGCCGCAGCGAGGCGGGCCGGTGAGTAAAATACGCGGTCTTCGGTCTTCGGTCCGGGATGGTCTCCGGTCTTTGGTCTGCGGTCTTCGGTTGGTCACAATGATCCTTAACAATTGCTTTTCGAGGTCTTATACCAATTCGTAAGCAAAGGTCCTTTCTGCAGCGAACACAAGGTTCGCCATGAAAAATCTATAATTGATGAAGAGCTCTGGCCTACATTGAATTATATCTGTTCAATATCCCCCACTATCTTTTCCGAAGACCAATGACCGAAGACCGAAGACCAGCCTCTATCTTTCCTCAATCCTCCTGGCCACCGGCAGAATCCAGGGCAGCAGGCCGAACGCGGGGAGCGCCGCCAGAAAGGTGAGGAAAAAGAAATCGGCGTAGCCGAAATAGGCCGCGCCCCAGCCCCCCAGGTAGCCGAAGACCCGGGCCCCGAAGGTGAAGAGCATGGCAAAAAAGGCGTAGTGCATGGCGCTGAAGCGTTTGTCGCATAATCCCATGAGAAAGGCCAGGAAGGCCGCGGAGCCCATGCCGGAAGCGAGGCTCTCCCCCTGAGAGGCCAGATAAATGGGATAGACCGCCAGGGGTTGGGAGAGAAAGGGGAGGGAAACGGTGAAAACCGCATGGCGCGTCATCCCCGGCAGGGCCGCGGCCCAATAACCCAGGTTGGAAACGGCCTGGAGGATGCCCATGGACCAGAGCCCGAAGCCTATGCCCCAGCGGCTGGTGGCCCAGCCCCCCAGTAGGCCCCCCAGGATGGTGGCCCCGGCTCCCAGGATGCCGGAGACCACCCCGAATTCGCTGCCGCTGAAACCCTGGTCCTTCCAAAAAGGCGAGATCATGGAGGCCATGAGCGCGTCCCCGGCCTTGAAGGTCAGGGTAAAGACCATGATGGCCGGAAAATGGGGATGGCGTTTGAGCCCCAGGAAAGCTTCCTTGATGAAGCCGAAGCCCTTTTCACCCGCAGGGTTGCGGCCGCCCGCCTCCTGCCGGGGCAGATGAAAGGGCCTGAAGACCAGGACGGTGAGCGCCAGGGCCGCCATCACCACCCCCAGACCCACGAACGCCGGCTGCCACCCCGCCCAGTCGCTGACGATCAGCAACCCGGAGCCCGCGGCCAGGGCCCCTACCCGGTAGGCGCCGTTGCGCACCCCGTTGGCCAGGCCCAATTCCTTGGGTTCCAGGAGGTCGATGGTATAGGCGTCCACCGCCAGGTCCTGGGTGGCGGAAGCCAGGCACATGATCCCCACCAGCACAAAGAACAGGGGGCCGATGGGTTGGCCGGCGCCAAAAGACAGGACCGCCAGGCAGATAACCATCACCAATTGGGACGGAACCAGCCAGGCGGCCCGGGAGCCGTAGCGGTCGGCCAGGGGGCTCCAGAGGATTTTGAAACTCCAGGCCAGACCCAGGAGACTCAGAATGCCGATCTGTTCAAGAGGCACTCCCTGCCCCCGCAGGTAAAAGGACAGGGTGGTGACCACGAAGCCGTAAGGCACCCCTTCGGAGAAGTAGAGGACGCCCACCACCAGGAGCTTGAGCGGGAAGGAGAGTGGGTGGGTAGTATGGGCCTTTTCCATGCAGGCTTTTATACCAGTACTGCCAAGGAGGGAAAAGGGAAAAAGGGGAAGAGGGGAAAAGATAGGGATCAGGGGGCAGGGGGCAGGGGGCAGAAATGCATATTTGCCCTCACCCCTTTCCCCTTTTTACCTTTTCCCCTTTTCCCCTTCTTTATAACTGCGCGGCGATTTCCTTGGCCTGCTCCAGCAGCCCCGGGTTGGTCTCGTAAGGGGGCCTGGCCTTCAGGTCGGCGTCGATGATCCGTTCGTCAAAGGGGAGATACCCCAACAGCGGCAGGCCCTGGAGGTGTTCCTTGATGAACTCCAAGTCTTCGGGCCGGCGCACCTTGTTGGCCACCACCGCCACCTTCTCCAGGCCCA
>DYJG01000550.1 GCA_020723225.1 Desulfobacca acetoxidans
CGGTTACCACGTCTGGCGGTTTATCAGCCTGAATGAAAACCGCCGCCCCTTTCCCTTTTCGGAATTGCCCGGTGAGATGGAAGCGTCGGAGGGGGAGGTTAATTTTAATTGACCATCTGCCCCGCCTTGACCCGGGAGATGCTCCCTGATCCGGTGGACCTCCGTTTGGAAGACTTAGGCCTGGATTTCCCCCGGGCCAGGCAGGCTGCGGATCGAAAGGCGAGTGAGCTGGCTGCCGATCCCATGCTCCTGGCCTGGTTCGACCGGGCCGCGGGCCGCGCCTCCCCGGACATCGTCTGCTGCCGGGAGGACCTGCCCAGTTGGCTGGCCTACGGCTTAAGCCGGGGCGGCGACCTGATTATCGATATTAACGACGAGGCATTTGTCTTTGTCTATCGGAGATGAGCGGTACGCACAGGCTTTCCAGCCTGTGCGGATTACCGGGCGGGCGAGACGCCCGCCCTACTATATGTTAATAATTATAATGGGCCGAAGGGCCAAGAAAGTCTTTTTTAAAAGGAAATACCCGGGAGCTAAACTAATGAGTACCGTTGACCCCACTCAACCCCTGGATTTCATCCGCCAGATCATCAGCGACGACCTGAAGGCCGGGAAAAACGAGGGCCGCCTGATGACCCGGTTCCCCCCGGAGCCCAACGGTTATCTGCACATCGGCCACGCCAAGTCCATCTGCCTCAATTTCGGGGTGGCCCAGGAATTCGGCGGCGTCTGCAACCTGCGCTTCGACGACACCAACCCCACCAAGGAAGAGGTGGAATACGTGGAGTCCATCCAGGAGGACGTGCGCTGGCTGGGCTTTGACTGGGACGACCGGCTCTATTTCGCATCCGATTACTTCCAGCAGTTGAATGATTATGCCCTGCATCTAATCAAGGACGGCAAGGCCTACGTGGACGATCTCACCGCCGACGAAATCCGCGAGTATCGCGGCACCCTGACTGCGCCGGGGAAAGAAAGCCCTTACCGGACGCGGTCGGTTGAGGAAAATCTGGACCTGTTCCAGCGCATGCGGGCCGGGGAGTTTCCCAACGGCGCCCGGGTGCTTAGAGCCAAGATCGACATGGCCTCGCCGAATTTGAATATGCGGGACCCGGTGCTCTACCGCATCCTGCATGCGGAGCACCACCGCACCGGGGACCAGTGGTGCATCTACCCCATGTACGACTACGCCCACCCCATCTCCGACGCCATCGAGGGCATCACCCATTCCATCTGCACCCTGGAATTTGAGGACCACCGGCCCCTGTACGACTGGACCCTGGACAACCTGCCGGTGCCCTACCGCCCTTATCAGTACGAATTCGCCCGCCTCAACCTGAGCTATACAGTGATGAGCAAGCGCAAACTCCTGCAACTGGTGAACGAAGGCCACGTTCAGGGCTGGGACGACCCCCGCATGCCCACCATCTCGGGGATGCGCCGCCGGGGCTGCACCCCGGAGGCCGTCAGGAATTTTTGCGAGAAGATCGGCGTGGGCCGCCGGGAAAACATCGTGGACCTGGCGCTGTTGGAATACTGTGTCCGGGAGGACTTGAACCGCCGCGCGCCCCGGGTGATGGCCGTGCTGCGGCCTCTCAAAGTGGTCATCGAGAACTACCCGGAAGGGCAGGTGGAGGAACTGGAAGCGGTAAACAACCCGGAAGATGCGGCCATGGGGACCCGCAAGGCGCCTTTCTCCCGGGAGCTGTATATCGAGCAGGAAGACTTTATGGAAGAGCCTCCCAAAAAGTTCTTCCGCCTGGCCCCGGGCCGGGAGGTGCGGCTGCGCTACGCCTACTACCTCAAGTGCGTGGGGGTGGTGAAGGACGCGGCCGGGAAAGTCACCGAACTGCGCTGCACCTACGACCCGGAGACCAAAGGGGGCTACGCGCCCGACGGCCGCCAGGTGAAGGCCACCCTGCATTGGGTCTCCGCCCCCCAGGCCGTCGCCGCGGAAGTGCGACTCTACGACCGCCTTTTCACGAAGCCCGCGCCCGGCGAGGAGCATGAGGGCGATTTCAAGGCGGACCTAAATCACAACTCGCTGGAAGTCTTAAAAAATTGCCGCCTGGAGCCGTCTTTAGCCCAGGCCCGGCCGGGGGACTTCTTCCAATTCGAGCGCATGGGCTACTTCTGCGTGGATAAAGACGCCGCGCCCGGCGCGCCGGTCTTCAACCGCACCGTGACC
>DYJG01000551.1 GCA_020723225.1 Desulfobacca acetoxidans
CCTGGACGTCGGCGCTCTTGGGAACATAGCCCAGGGAGCAGCGGTTGCCCCCCTTCCCCTGGAGGATGCCCCGGACCCGGGTGCGCTGCACCATGGCGTCTGCGTTGCTGCTGCGGTCGACGATGAGCATGACCTTGGAATAGTGAGGATAAACTTCCACGATGCGGCCGACGATGCCCTGGGCGGTGAGCACCGGCTGGCCCCGCCGCACGCCCTGGTCCTGCCCCTGGTCCAATAAGGCGCAGCGGGACCAGAGAGTGGGGTCATAAGCAATTACGTGGGCGCCCACCACCGGCAGGGCCACCTCTTTTTTCAGGTCCAGGAGGGACTCCAGGCGGGCCAGGGTCTGCTGGGCCTCCTGGTAGCGCACCTCTTTTTGGGCATACTCGTCCAGGCGGCGCTTGAGCGCGGCGTTTTCCCGCTGCACCCCCACCAGATTAAAATACCCCTCCCAGATGCCGCTGATAGTGCGGCCCACATAATGGAGCCCCTGCAGGCCCGGAGCGGCCATGGAAACCACGGCGCCCTCCACCTTTTCCAGAATCGGCGAGCGTTTGACGCTGAGAGAGAGCAGAGAGATGATCAGCAACAGGGTGGCGGTGACTAGCAGGGAAGTGCGAAAGCGCGTTGGCGGGCGCACAAGCCACCCCCTTTAATCCACCATCACTTCCTTGAGGATATCCAGATTATCCAGGGCCCGGCCGGACCCCAAAACCACCGTGGCCAACGGGTCTTCGGTGATCTTGATGGGCAGCCCGGTTTCCTGGTGCAGCAGCACGTCCAGATTCTTGAGCAAGGCCCCGCCGCCGGTGAGATGGATGCCCCGGTCGACGATGTCCGCGGCCAGCTCCGGCGGGGTCTGCTCCAGCGCGGTCTTCACCGTGGCCACAATGGAGTCGATCTGTTCCTGGATGGCCTGGCGCACTTCCTCGGAATTGATGGTGATGATCTTGGGAATACCGGTCACCAGGTCCCGGCCCTTGACGTCCATGGTCTCCATTTCGCCGGGATAGGCGTTGCCGATGGTGGTCTTGACGATCTCCGCGGTGCGTTCGCCGATCAACAGATTATAGGTCCGCTTGACGTACTGGAGAATGGCTTCGTCCATCTTGTCCCCGCCCACCCGTACCGAGCGGGAATAAACGATACCGGCCAGGGAGATGACCGCCACTTCGGTGGTGCCGCCGCCGATGTCCACCACCATGTTGCAGATGGGTTCGGTAATGGGCAGCCCCGCGCCGATGGCCGCGGCCATGGGTTCTTCGATGAGATAGACTTCCCGGGCCCCCGCGGATTCGGCGGATTCCCGCACCGCTCTTTTCTCCACCGGGGTGATGCCCGAAGGCACGCAGACGATGATCCGGGGCCGGATCAAGGAGCGGCGGTTGTGCACCTTGCGGATGAAGTGGCGCAGCATCGCCTCGGTGATCTCGAAATCGGCGATGACCCCGTCTTTCATGGGGCGGATGGCGACGATATTACCGGGGGTGCGGCCCAGCATCATCTTGGCGTCCCGGCCCACGGCCAGGACCCGGTTGCGGTCCTTGGCGTTCTTGCGCACCGCCACTACCGAGGGTTCGCTCAGGACAATGCCTTTGCCTTTCACATAGACCAGGGTGTTGGCGGTGCCCAGATCGATGGCCAAGTCGTTGGAAAACCATCCCAAGATGGGATCCAGAAACATTATCATTACTCCTTAAGCAGAGGAAAAGTCAAAGAAAATTGCTTCCCAGCACCTACTGACAACCGGCCTCATGGCCGGTCCCAGGGCAAAGAAGGAGGACTTTAAAAGTCCCCCTTCACTATTTTGCCAGCTTGTGAGAAAAATTCAACCTTTATTAATGACTTTTGGCACAAGCTCCCATCATCTGGTCCTGAAAGATAGACCTCACGCAAAGACGCAAAGAATGACGCAAGTATCTAGTTATTCTTCTGGTTCCCAAGCTCCGCTTGGGAACCCGCTTGCTTCAGAAGCTCTGCTTCTTCAGCGCTTCCGGCGAAGCCAAGGGTGGCGAAGCAGAGCTTCGCGTCCAAGTGCGTTCCCAAGCACAGCTTGGGAACGAGTGGAAAAGGTATCGGTGGCACAGGTTTTCCAGCCTGTGCGAGAACCACTTCCAGACAGAGGAAAATATATATTTGCGTCTTGCTTTGCGCCTTTGCGCCTTTGCGTCTTTGCGTG
>DYJG01000552.1 GCA_020723225.1 Desulfobacca acetoxidans
AGTCATCCAGCCCCAGGCGCACCCGGCCGCCCTGCTCCAGGGCCGCCCAGGTATGGCCCTGGTGGAGGAAGCTGGAAAGCGGCACCCGGAAGCCGAAAACCTCTTCCAGCGGCTCGACCAACTTGGCTAAATTAATGGCGCACACCTTGTATTCCGGGGTTTTGGTGACGGGGTCCAGGGCCGCATTGACCAGCCGGTTAACCGAGTCTTCCAGAAAGTGCATGGGGATGAAGGCGACCCCCGGCCTGACCCGTTCGGTCAATACGGCCTTGGCGGTAATCGTGCCCCGGCGGCTGCCGGCCCTGATCTGTTCCCCCTCTTGAATTCCCAGGCGCCGGGCGTCCCGGGGATTGATTTCGATAAAGGCCTCCGGGTTTTCCCGGTGCAGCGAGGGGCAGCGCCGGGTCATGGTGCCGGTGAGATACTGGGATGCGATGGTCCCGGTGGTGAGCCAGAAAGGATAGTCGGCGTCCGGGGCCTCCGCGGGCGGGCGGTAATCGATGGCCTGGAAGCACCCCAGCCCCCGGACGAACTTGTCCTTGTGCAGATAGGGGGTGCCCGGGTGGTCCGGGGTGGGGCAGGGCCAGCAGAGTCCCCGGGCATTTAACCGGGGGTAACTCATCCCCCCGTAGGAAGGAGTCAGGCCGGCCATTTCATTAAAGATTGCCTCCGCCGAAGGGTACGACATGGGGTAGCCCAGGCGAATGGAAAGCTCCTGGATCGCCTCCCAGTTGGCCTTCCCCGCAAGCGGCGGGATGGCCTGGCGCACCCGCTGCACCCGGCGCTCCGAATTGCTGAAAGTGCCGTCCGATTCCGCGAAAGAGGCGGCGGGCAGCACCACGTGGGCCAGGGCCGTGGTGGCGGTGGGGAAGATGTCCAGAACCAGAAAGAATTCCAATGACTGCAGGGCGTCCCGTACCCGGTTGGCATCCGGGTAGCTGATCACCGGATTGGCCCCAATAAGGACAGGTGGTAAGAACGGAGCGGAAAGCCATCATCATCTCCTTTGGCTATTTTTAAAATAGTATAGCGATAGTCGCACATTAGCAGGTCTTCTTTACACCTTTTCGAGCCGCACCGCGCAGGCCTTGTACTCCGCGGTTTGGGTAACCGGATCGAAGGCCGGATTGGTGAGCCAGTTGGCGCAGGCCTCCCGGAAATGGAAAGCCATCCAGACCAGGCCCTCGGGCACTTCCCGGGTCACCTTGGCTCTGACTTTAACTTCGCCCCGGCGGGATTTGACTTTGACGAACTCGCCATGATTGATGCCCAGCTTCCGGGCGTCGGCGAGAGAGATATCCGCGGTTTCTTCCCCCAAGATGTCGTTCAGCCCCAGGCAGCGGCCGGTTTGGGTGCGGCTGTGGTATTGGTACAGCCGCCGGCCGGTGCTGAGCACCAGGGGATATTCCTCGTCCGGGACTTCCGCGGGGGGAGTCCAATCCACTACCGCGAAACGGCCCCGGCCGCAGGCAAAACAACCGTCTTTATGCAAGAGACACGTGCCCGGGTGATCGCAATGGGGCACCGGCCATTGCAGGCCGTCGCCCTCCAGGCGGTGGTATTTGGCGGCGGCCAGGGCCGGGGCCAGATGGGAGACTTCGTTATCCCAGATTTCCTGGCCGCTGTTGGAGGCCCACTCCTGCCCGAATCGCTTGGCCAACTCCTTGAAAATCCACCAGTTGGGTTTGGCCTGGCCCGGCGCCCGGGAGACTGTGCGTACCCGGTTGACCCGGCGCTCGCTGTTGGTGAAAGTGCCGTCGTCTTCGCTCCAGGCCGCGGCCGGAAAGATGACGTCCGCAAAGCGGGTGGTCTCGGTGGGGAAGATATCATGGCAGACCATGAATTCCGCGGACTCCAGGCAATGCTCCACGTGGCGGATATCCGGCTCGGTATTGGCCAGATTCTCGCCGAAGACGTAAAAGAATTTGATCCGGCCGTCCACCAGCCCATCCATCATCTGGGGGATCATCAGGCCGTTCTTTTCCGGCAGCTTCACCCCCCAGGCGGCCTCGAACTTGGCCCTGGCCTCCGGGTCCTCCACTCTTTGATAGCCGAGAAAGACATTGGGCAGCGCCCCCATATCGCAGGCGCCCTGGACGTTATTCTGGCCGCGTATCGGATTAACCCCGCCGCATTCGAAGCCGACGTTCCCCAGGACCATCTGCAGGTTGGCGCAGC
>DYJG01000553.1 GCA_020723225.1 Desulfobacca acetoxidans
ATATCGTTTTCCGTGCCGTCCAGGCGCAGCCACAGGCGGTCAAAGGTGCTGAGCAGCATGGTGGCAAACAGGGGCCAGGTCTCGGCGTCATTAATGGTCCGATTGAGGATTTCCGGGTCGCGGATGGAGCGTTTGGCCATAGCTTCCAGATCTTTTGCCGCTTTCTTCCGGAACCTGTTGGCGAACCAGGGCCAGCGGGCCAGGAATTTCATGATCTTAAACGAAAAAGGGATCTGGGTGTCAAGCCTGTCGGCAAGGGTTGACACCAATATCAGCCCGGCGCAGCGGTCAGGATGCCGCAAGGCAAACTGCAGGGCGCTGGGTCCGCCGCCGGACACGGCCATGACGCCGGCTTTGGCGACGCCAAACTTATCCAACAGCGCGGCCACCAGGTCTCCCTGTTGTTCCGGGCTGCGCCCGGAACTTAAGGGGGTGCCCAGATATCCGGGCCGGGTCACGGCCAGATAGCGATAGTCCCCATTGCCGATGGTTTGGGCCAGGATCAGACTCTGGTCGTAACCGCCCATGGCGCCGTGCAGGGCAACCACCGCCGGACCTTCGCCGATTTCGGCATATTCCACCACCCCGAGCGCCGTTTGCGCGGTTTTGGGCGTAACTTTGCTCGACAGCAATGGATCTTGAATATCGCAAGTCACAGGATTTCCCGTCATTTTGATTCGAATTTAGCTGCAATCCTAAGAGGTTGTTAACTAGACCGCGGTAATTATATCAGTAATCCCGCCTTCTCTAAAGGCGGCTGGCGGAGTGCGTTCAGAAGGGGTAGGGGGGTTTAGCGTCCGCTGCTCTTAAACCAAAAACCAAAAACTGCCTTTTACATCTTGTACTTCCCAAAATCGTCCGGGTCCAGGCCTTCCAGGATTTCCGTCCATTTCTTGGCGTCTTCGGTGGTGATGGCCTCTTTGGCGGAGAGGTCCACCCGCCGGGCTTTCTGGATCACCACTTCGGCCACGAAGATGGGGGCTTTGACCCTCAGGGCCAGGGCGATGGCGTCGCTGGGCCGGGCGTCGATGGTCACTTCCCGGCCTTCCCGGTTGAGGTAGATGAGGGCGAAATAGGTATTGTCCCTCAGATCGCACACCTCCACCTTGGTCACCTGGATCTGCATGTTTTCCATGATGATTTTCAGGAGATCATGGGTCATGGGCCGGGAGAATTTGATGTTTTCCAACTCACTGGCGATGGCCGTGGCCTCCAGCAACCCGATCCAGATGGGGACCGCCTTGTCCGAGTCCACATCCTTCAAGATCATGATGGGACTGTTGGTGAAGGGGTCAATGGTCAATCCGGAGACAGTCATTTGCCTCAACATGTTGCTCTCCTTTGAGATGCCTGCGGGTCAACGGCCAGGGGCGGCGACAGAAAAGAGTCTTCCACCTGCGCGCCTTTCAAGGAGTGGGGGTGAGCTTCGGTAAGCCGCACCGTTACCAGCCGGCCCAGCAACTCCCGGGAGCCGGTGAAATTCACCACTTGGTTGGTTCTAAGCCTCCCGGAGAGTTCCTCCGGAGAACGTTTACTGACGCCGTCCACCAAAACCTCGGCCACCTGTCCCACCAAGCGCCGATGGGCCTTTAGAGTAAGCTCATTCAATAAATTTTGCAAGCGGGTTAAGCGCTCCGCCTGCACCTCCCCGGGCACTCGATCCGGCAGGGTTGCCGCTTTGGTCTGGGGCCGGGGGGAATATTTGAAGGAAAAAGCCTGCTCATACGCGGCCTCTTCCACCAATTCCAGCGTATCTTGAAAATCCGCCTCGGTTTCCCCGGGGAAGCCGACAATGATGTCGGTGGAGAGGCTGATTCCGGGGCAGACCCGGCGCAGCTCCGCCACTTTTTGCAGATATTCCTTCCGGGTGTAACCCCGGTTCATGGCCTTTAAAATGCGGTCTGAGCCCGACTGCACCGGCAGATGCAGGTGCTCGCACAGGCTGGGCAGTGCCCCGAACGCGGCCGTCAACTCCGGGGATAGGTCCCGGGGATGGGAGGTGGCAAAACGCAGCCGCGCCAACCCGGGCAGTGCGTCGATTCTCCGGAGCAACTCCGGAAAGGTGACGCCTTCAGCCAACCCCCGGCCATAGGAATTGACGTTCTGGCCCAAAAGGGTCACTTCTTTGCCCCCCGCGGCCAGAAAGTCCGCCACTTCCATGACAATCT
>DYJG01000554.1 GCA_020723225.1 Desulfobacca acetoxidans
CCCAACGGGAGAGCCGTCTGCTGGGCTCCGTAGCCCTGGTGCTGGATCTGGGGATGACCCGCATCTCCAACCATATTCTTTATAAATCTGGGAGCTTAACCACTGAGGAGTGGGAAGAGACCAAAAATCACCCCTTGATCGGCGTGCAAATACTGAAACGCTACCCCGTACTGCCGGCGGAAGGGATGCAGTTGGTCCGGGAGCATCATGAAAATGCCGACGGCTCGGGATATCCTGCGGGGTTATGCCTGCACCAGCAGCACCCCTGGACCCGGATCGTGCGCCTGGTGGACGCTTACGACGCCCTGACCACCAACCGCCCGCACCGGCCGGCCCAGACACCTTTTGCGGCTTTAAAGGTGCTGCAGAAACAGGAAGGTCCCCGGGGACCGGTTTTCGAGCGCCGCACCTTGCGGGACTTTATCCGCTTCCTCGCCATTTGCTAAGGGTTTATAGACAAGTTCGCTTGCACGAGCGACAAACCTTAACACGAGCGGCGTTTATCTGCGTGCATCTGCGGTTAATATTTAACCGCAGATCAACGCGGATGGACGCCGTTTGATTATGCTGTTGGGTGAGACGTAAAGTGAATTTGGTTATTATTGACAAATCTTCAGATAATGCACCAGGATGTCCGTTTCGGTGATCAGCCCTACCAGTCCGGCCTCTTCCACCACCGGCAGGCAGCCGATTTTTTTATCCAGCATCAGGCGCACCGCATCGCACAGGGGCGTGTCCGGGGAGACGGTAACCACCGCGGGCACCATGACGTCTTTGATGCGTAGAGTTTTCATCAAGTCCCGGGTGGCCTTGGTTTCATAGCCCAGGGCCTGGGCCAGGGAACTGCGAAAGAGATCCCTTTCCGAGATAATCCCCACCAGCCGTTGCCCCTCCACCACCGGCAGATGCCGGATGCGCCCCAGGCGCATGATGTCATTGGCCAGACTGAGTTCATCATTGACATCCAGGGTGGCCACTTCTTTTATCATGATGTCCCGGACTTTCATATATTTACTCCCTGAAGTGCTAAAAGATTGTGATCTTGAGGACAGTCGAAGATAGATAAACGGACCTTAAGTGGGAGGTTAAAAGGGAAAAAGGGGAAAGGGGGAAAAGGAGTTCGGCCTGACGGCCTCTTTTCCCTTTTCCCCTTTTTCCCCTTTCCCCTTTTAACCCTGGCATTACACACTAATTCCCTGCTTACTGCTCACCGCTCACTGCTCAATATAAGGAGGCCAACCAATTCTTTCCTTTGTCGCTCAGCTCCGCCAGCATTGATAACACCCGGTGGGCATCCTCCGGGCTCAAGTAGCCCATGCCGCAGGCCGGAGTAAGGATGGAGCGGGACAGAATTTCCTTGGCGGTCAGGCCCGACTCCGCCAACTGCTGTACCTGGCCCCGGAAACGCTCCCAGAGACTGTCCGCGGTTTCCCCCTGGAGGTCTTCGCCGGTGGGCACCAGGCCCCAGGCCAGCCAACCGCCCCGGGCTAAATAACCCTTAAGCGGCTTCTCATAGAGGCGCAGGCTCTCAAAGTAGCCGTAGGAATCGAAGCTGAGGATATCGATGGGGACCTCCAGCAGCAGTGACCAATCAGTGTTGCCGCAGCAGTGCACGCCGATGGCCATAGGGCCGGATTGGCGCACCGCATCCAGGGTGTCGGTGAGGATCTCCATCACTTCGCCCTTGGAAATGGGCAGATACGCGGAGCCGAAGCCGGTAAGATAAGGCTCGTCGAAAAAAATCACCGCCTCCTTGCCCAATTCCCGGAACTTTTCCGCCTGCCAGACGGCCTTCCGGGCCAACCCCTGGCACACCGCCTGGGTCAGCTCCCGGTCAAACAGGATGGGTTTGCCCTCCAGGTCCTTGACCATGCCCGCAAAGGTCACCGGCCCGGAGAGTTGGCCTTTCAGGGCCTGGATGGCGGATTGGGCGGGGGCGGCCTTAAGCAGCGCGAAAAACCCGGAGGCCTCACCTTCCTCCAGGGCAAAAGGGGCCAGATCGCCGGCCCAGACTTCCTCGTAAAGCCGGGCCAGGGCCTCTTCCCGGGGGATGTCCGGGTCCACCGCGACGGTGCGCCCTTCCAGGTCCGTCTTTAACCCCGGCAAACCCCGGGCTGCCTGGGCCACCATCTCTTCGGGAAACCCCAGGCGCACCATCTGGGGCCA
>DYJG01000555.1 GCA_020723225.1 Desulfobacca acetoxidans
TCCAGGGTCCCCGCCAGTTCCGCCATCTTGGCCATCTCCTCCCGGGAAGGCCGCTGGGCCTCCAAAGCCAGGATATGGCGGTACCAGGACCTGATTTTCAGCAGAAAAAACGCCACCAGGGCGATGAGTCCCAATTCCAGGACCATCTGCGCCAGGACCCAATATTCCAGGGTTTGCAGGGACACGTGCTTCTCCGCTTCTCAGACTTTGATGTCTATCAGTCGTTTGGGCCGGCCGGTTTCTTCCGGAGCCGGGGTTTCTTCCTCTTCCAGGGGAGGCTCAGGTATGGTCGGTTTCTGGGCGTAATATTGGGGCCTGGCCCCCTGGCCGCCTTTATCCCGGAGTTTCTCACTGATCAGGGTCTGATCCCGGGGGATGATGGGAATCTTTGAGTTGGAATCGATGCCGTCCAAGACTCTTCCCTCCCTTAACGGAGCAGGAGGAAGCTTTGGTCCACCTTAACGGCGTTGACCGCCTCCTGCCCCAGGTAGCGGTTCAGCAAACCGGCCAGCAGCTTTTCTTGTTCCTGCTTTTCCCTGGCCGGATGCCCCGGCTCTTTGGCCACCAGAAAGTCATAGACCAGTTCCCGGAGGCCCGGGGCCTGGGGGTCAAACTTTTTCAGCAGGTCCGGCTGCAAAATTTCCAGGGCCACCAACACCCGTTGCACCTGCACTTTGGAGGCATCCTCCACGATCAAAAAGAAGGGATCCAAGGTGACGGCCGTAGCAGGCTCCCCGGGTTTCTCAACTTTTTCCCGGAATTTTTCTTCCAGGGCCGGGCCGGGCTCCGAAAAGGTTTTCTCAAAGCTGCTGGCATAAGCCGGCGCGGCTCCGCACAGGGCCGGGGCCAGGAAGAGGATGAAAAATAAGAAAAGCATCGGTGAGGGCCCGCGGCCGGCCATGTCCTTCAACTCCCCGGCTGAAAATGTTCCCGCAGCTTGCCCCGCAGGCGCAACATGGCCTGGGTATGCAACTGGGAGATGCGGGACTCGGTATAACCCATGATCTGGCCGATTTCCTTCATGGTCAGTTCTTCGTAATAATATAAAGAAATCAACAATTTTTCCTTGTCGGGCAGGGCTTCGATGCCCCGCACCATGACTTCCTGAAGTTGGGAGAAATGCAGGGCCATGAACGGGTCCCGGACGTTTTCGTCCTGGAGAATCTCCGGCACGTCGCTGTCGGCTAAGTCGGCATTGCCGCTGATGGTCTTCCACACCCCTTCCAGTTCCACCAGGGACACGGATTTGGTCTCATCCAGGAGCTGGTAAAACTCATCCATCTGCAAACCGAGGGCCTCGGCCACTTCTTCGGGTTCCGCGGGGCGGCCCAGGGTTTTTTGCAATTCTGCGTAAGCATTCTCAATGAGATGGGTTTTTTTGCGTACTGATCTAGGTATCCAATCCAGGCTGCGGAGTTCGTCCAGGATGGCCCCTTTGATGCGGAACTCCGCGTAGGTCTTGAAGCTGATATTTTTGCTGGGATCGAACTTATGTATGGCATCTATCAACCCGATGATCCCGGAACTGATGAGGTCGTCCAGGGAGATATGGGACGGCAGGCGGAGCGCCAGGCGGGAGGCGATGTATTTGATCAAAGGCGCGTATTGCAGCACCATTTGCTCCTGCCAGGAATCGTCCACCTGCGGGGGCCAATATTCCCCGGTCGTGGCGAAGGTGTCGTGGGCTAAGGCTTGTTCCTTCATGTCGTCGTTCTCTATCTCTTTCACGGCGCGGTCTAGATCTGGTATTGGAGCAGGCGCCGCCAAAAGAATTTGATGTTGCCGTCCACCTCTTCAGGGGCGGGAGTGTCCCAGAGTTGTTGCGCTATCTGCATAAAAGACCTGGATGCCCGGGATTTGGGATACAGGGTTAACACCGGTTGTTGTTTCAAAACCGACTTGGGTATGGACTCGTCGTGAGGAATAAAGCCCAGATACTCCAGGGAAATGTCCCGGCCCAGGAACCGTTCCGAGACCTTCAGCAGGGTGCGGTAAACCGCTTCCGCCTCCCGGGGCTGGGACAGCCCGTTTACCAACAGCTTGAACCGCCGCTCATTGTGTTGGGTGGCCAGGACCTTGATCAAGGCATAGGCGTCGGTGATGGAAGTAGGCTCGTTATTGGCCACCACCGGCCGTTCCTGGGCGGCGATGTTGAAGAAAAGCAC
>DYJG01000556.1 GCA_020723225.1 Desulfobacca acetoxidans
TTTTCAATTTCTTGCAAAAAATTTTGCCTCATTCTAAAAGGGGCTGAACGGTTACAATCAGTGTCTTGGCCAAAAGATGAAGGAACGCTCGCTTGCCATCTGGAAAACTTATCCATGCCAGGGTGTAAATTGCAGATATGGATTGGATATAACAGGCCTTAAGATCATTGAGCAGGGTTTTCAAAATAGATGCTATGAAAGGTTCCTTGAGTAAGCCTCTTGGTATAAAAGTGGAATTCTGCAAAAAAAAGGGAGGCCTACAATGGACCAGAAGCAGGCAGAGCAAGCTTTAGAACAGGAGGCCCAACTATCGGTATTATATGTCGCCTTCGAGCTGGCAAACAGCACCTGGAAGATAGCCTGCAGTGACGGCGGCAAGTTGCGGCATGTTACCGTGACCGCCAGGGATCTGACCCAGGTGCAAGGAGCGATTCTTGGAGCCAAGCGGCATTTCGGCATGGGCGGCGAGATGCGCACAGTGAGCTGTTATGAGGCCGGACGGGATGGCTTTTGGCTGCACCGGTACCTCCAAAGCTGTGGGATAGAAAATGTAGTGGTGGATTCTGCTAGCCTGGAAGTGGACCGGCGGTTGCGGCGGGCAAAAACCGACCGGATCGATGCGGGAAAACTTTTGAGAATGCTGGTCCGTTATCACGGCGGGGAGGAACACCTGTGGCGGGTGGTGCGGGTACCGAGCCCGGAGGATGAGGACGCCCGGCATTTGCACCGGGAATTGGAGGCCTTGAAGAGGGAGCGCACCAGGTACCGCAACCGGATCCACGGAATTTTGATCCAACAAGGGTTGCGCATCAACAACCCGAGCAAGAAAAAGTTTGTCAGGGAACTGGAGCTTATGCGTACCTGGGACGGCCAAGAACTGCCGTCTGAAATGAAGTTAAGGCTGATAAGAGTGTATGAGCGGTTACGGATGGTGGAGGACCAGATCAGCAGCCTGGTAAAAGAGAAAACCCAACGTCTGCAGGAGGAGAACGCCAGGATGGCGCAAGTGGCCCAGCTTCTGAGGCTGCCCGGGATCGGCCCGGTAAGTTCCTGGACCTTCGTCATGGAGTTTTTCGGCTGGCGCCGGTTTCGGAACCGGCGGGAAGTGGGGGCCCTGGCGGGTCTGACCCCCACCCCTTACGACAGCGGCAGGAGGCTGCGAGAACAAGGGATCAGCAAAGCCGGCAACCGGCGGGTGCGCGCCCTGGCCATCGAGATCGCCTGGGCTTGGCTGCGGTTTCAACCCCGAAGCAAGTTGAGTCGATGGTTCCTGGAACGATTTGCCGCCGGGGGAAGCCGCATGCGTCGTATCGGCATCGTGGCCCTGGCTCGACGGCTGCTCGTCGATCTCTGGCGTTTCCTGGAATACGGGGTGGTCCCGGAAGGAGCCCAGATAAGGCCACTGGCAGTTTAACCCAAAAGGCTGAGTGATAATGAATTCTTGGTTGGTGAAGTTGCCCGATTAACTGCTGGGTGATCCTGAGTCACCGTTTTCATAGAGTGGGCAACTTCAGTAATCGGTTCCCCTGAGCGCTACCCAGCGCATGCAGCATGCGGTGTCTGACTAAGAGTCAGCACGGATAGAAGCTTGAAGGGTCTTTGCCGACCATCGGGTTATCGGAACCAGCCAGCCAAAAGCTGTTCACAAAATAATAAATGCCGCCCGGAGTTACTGGCTCAAAGGAGTTTGCCAGACAAAAACAATGGGCAAATTGCGGGGGCTCTGCCCCCGCCCCCCGGAGTTTAGCGCTTTGGAGGCCACCGGAGAGGCAGGAAAAGAAAAGGCAGGGTGAAGTGCCCTGCCTCTCCGTACGGCCACCTGTGGCGGCGCTCAGGTTGCTCTCCAGCAGAGCCTTATCCTCCGCCCAGGCAAAAAACAGTTTAGCAAAAAACTAAAGGGGGGAGAAGGAGCTTTAATATCGGCAGGAAAAAGGCTTGACTCAGGAACCAACATAGAAGCAGTTAGCCGCAATTATTATGGGCCGGATTTCTCGTCGCAGACTTTGAGACAATCATGTCTTTCTTTTTTCACAGGCAAGTGCCCGCCAGCGTGGTTCGCCAGGGCGATGACTTTCTTGGGGATGGCAAAGGCACCGATCATCTCATGGGGGGGTCAAATTTCATTTAATCTGCCAAATTTTCGAAATAAATGTTTCAAAAC
>DYJG01000557.1 GCA_020723225.1 Desulfobacca acetoxidans
ACTGCAAGGCCCGGCGGCTGATCTCCTGGTAGCCCTTGATGGCGCTTTCCCGGTCCCGGCGGCTCTTGGCAAAGGCAGGCGGGTCGAGCACTATCAGGTCGAACCTGCGTCCCCCGGCCACCGCCTCTTTCAGGAAGGCAAAGACGTTTTCCTTTACCATTTCCAGGTTGTTAAGCCCATTCAGCCCGGCGTTTTCTTGGGCCCTTGCCAGCGCCGCCGCCGAGCTTTCCACCAGGGTGACCCGTTCCGCGGCCCTGGCCAGGTGCAGGGCAAAGGCCCCCTGGTAGGAGAAGCAGTCCAGGGCCTCGCCCCGCGCATAAGCCCCGGCCGCGGCGCGGTTTTCCCGCTGGTCCAGGAAAAGGCCGGTCTTCTGCCCGCCCTTAAGGTCCACCAGCAGGCGCACGCCCCCTTCCCGCACCTCCACCAGGGGGGGCGCTTCCCCAGAGACCGTGGAAACTCCCAGGGGGAGCCCCTCCAGGGCCCGCACCTCCACGTCATTCCTAAGGGTAATGGAAAGGGGGGAAAGGTGTTCCTTGAGGAGGCCGATGATTTCCGGCAGCAGCCGCTCCATGCCCGGATGCAGGACCTGGAGGGCCAGGTGTCCCGCGTAGTTATCGGCGATCAGGCCCGGGAAGCCGTCCGCCTCCCCGTAGAGCAGGCGGTAAGCGTCGGTTGCGGCTACCACCCGCTGCCGGTAGGAAATGGCCCTCTTAAGCCGCGCCTCCCAAAAACCCCGGTCTACATCTTCCGCGGCATAAGTAAGAAATCTTAAGGCGATGCGGGATTTGGCGCTGTAAAAGGCCTGGCCCAGGAAGCGGCCCTGATGGTCCAGGACCCGCACCGCTTCGCCGCCCGCCAGCTTCGGGGCCGCCGCCAGGTCGTCCCGGTAAATCCAGGGGTGCCCGGTGCGCTGCCAGCGCCAGCCCTTGGCGGTGAGGCACACTTCGGGGAGATGCGGCATTATTCCTCCGTAGTCAAATTTTGTGGGGAAAAGGTGAAAAGGGAAAAAGGGGAAAAGGGAAGGGCGGCAGGAATTATCCCTTTTCCCCTCTTAACCTTTTCCCCTTTTCCCCCTTAGGATTACTTCCACTTTAAACCATCCTCTTTTCACTGTTGCCAAGACCTGGCCTGGAGGTAATCCGCAAACTTCTTCCTCAGAAACCTGGCCGCAAATTCCGGGTGGCCCAGATACGCGGAAAGGGAGGAAAGGAGCTGCTTTTCAATCTCCGCCAGCATTCCGGCCATTTCCTCGTCGGCTACGAAATTCCGCACTTCCTCCTTGGCAAAGACCGTTTCTTCGCCCAGCGCCGCAATAACCTGCGAAGCTTGTCCGCGCAGGTCCGGAGGCAGGTTCGCCCCGGTCACGCCCACCTTCACCCGGGCCTCCACCACCACCTGCCAGCGGTCCCCGGCCACGGGCCGGGACCGGTCGTAGAATTCCAAAACCAGGCCGTTCTTGAGATCGTGTCGGGAGAGTAATTTCATGGGAGTCTTCTCGATTTGGCGGCAAGTCTGTATTATACTATAAACATTTCCCAGCCAAGGCAAGCCGCAGGGCAAGGAGAAATATGCGTAAACCGGTTATTTTCATCATCATCGTGGCGGTCCTGGCCATTGGCGCCATCACCGCAGGCGTCCTGTACCAGAGGTACCTGGCCTCCCCCCGCTATGCGCTCCAGCAGATGGTCCTGGCGCTCAAGGCCAAGGATGTGGAGAAATTGTTTAACTATGTGGATTTAAAGGAAATAGTTAAGAACGTGGCGGAGTCTTCGGCCGCCGAGGAACTGAATAATGCCGAGGATAAGCCCGAAAAAGACGAATGGTCCCGGTTCGGCCGCCAACTGGGGCGCAAATTTGCCCGCCATATCTTCCCCAAACTCTATGACAGCTTCGAGAAAGAGATTCAGCGGGGCGTCAAAAGCTATATCAAGGACCTGACCAACACCCAGATTCTGGCCCTGACTGCGGCCGTGGCCACCGCCAGGATCGAAGTCCAGGGGGAGGAGGCCCAGGTCACCGTTTATGACCCTAAGAACCAGCGTCCCATGCGCTTTACCATGCGCCGTTCCGGGGACGGGGGCTGGCGGGTGGTGCAACTGAACTATAAGGACTTTAAACCTTTACTGAAAAAAGAAATCTTCGGTTGAC
>DYJG01000558.1 GCA_020723225.1 Desulfobacca acetoxidans
TCCCTCACCATTCCTCCACCTCCGTCCGCCAGGTCTCCAGCAGCCCGGGGGGGAGATCGGCGATGAAGCGGGAGGGGCTGTTATAGGTCATGCCCAATTGCCTATTATAGCCCACTGCGGGATAAAGGACAGCCAAATAGCGCCGGGCCCTCGTCGCGGCCACGTACATCAGGCGCCGCTCCTCCTCCATTTCCTCTTCCTTCTCCAGCGAGTAGTAGGCCGGGAAGCGGCCCTCCGCGGCCCAGATGATGAAGACCGCGTCCCATTCCAGGCCCTTGGCGGAGTGGATGGTGGACAACGTCAAATAGTCGTGAGTGGGCGAGGTCACGTCCGCCAGGCTGGCAGGGGGTTCCAGCGACAGGTCGTTCAAAAAGCTCCGGAGTTCCTTGTAGCGGGCGGTGATGGTCAGCAGGTGCTCCAGGTCCCGGATGCGCTTGGGGTAGTCGTCATAGCGCTGGGTCAAGAGGGGCTCGTAGTAGGCCAGGGCCAGGTTCATGCGCTCCACCAGGGTTCGCCCCGGGGCCTGGAGGCTCTCCAGCAGATCCGCCAGGGGCTTGAGGCCGGTCTGGGGCTTCATCTTGGCCAACGCGGCCACCGCTTTTTTCAGGGTAAACCCCTCCTTGAGATTGGCCTGGAACTTCTTGGCGGTCTGTTTGCCCACTCCCGGCACCAGCAGCAGCACCCGGCTCCAGCTCATGGCGTCCCGGGGATTGGCCACCACCCGTAAATGCGCCAGGAGGTCCTTGATATGGGCGCTCTCCATGAACTTGAAGCCCCCGAACTTCATGAAGGGCAGTCCCTGGCGCACCAATTCGATCTCCAGGTCGAAGGAATGGAACGCGGCCCTGAAGAGCACCGCCATTTTGTTCAACGGCGTGCCCCGCTCGTGCAGGTCCTGGATCTGGGCCACCACCAGCCGGGACTGCTCGTTTTCGCTGGCGGGCCTGAAGAGCCGGGGTTTCAACCCCGCGCCTTTGCGGGTAAAGAGGCACTTGGTGTATTTTTCCCGGGCCCCGGCGATGATTTCGTTGGCCAGGTCCAGAATGGGCTGGGTGGAGCGGTAGTTTTCCTCCAGTTTGATGATCCGGGCGCCGGGGAAGAGCTGGGGGAAATCCATGATGTTGCGGAAATTGGCCCCCCTGAACGAGTAGATGGATTGGGAGTCGTCGCCCACGGCCATGACGTTATCGTGGGTGTAGGCCAACAGGCGCACCAGTTCCGCCTGCGTCCACCATCAGGAAGCGGAAGCTCTCGGACAACCGGCGGCGCACCTCTTCGTGCTCCGCGAGCAGGCGTCGGCCTTCCAGGAGCAGGTCGTCATAGTCCAAAAGCGCATGGCGCTTTTTTTCTTCATGGTAGGCCAGGCCCAGTTGCCGGAGGTCGCCCTGGTGCGCCAGGAATTGGGGGTAATCCCGGTCCAGCACTTCTTCGAGCGTCAGGTTTTTATTCACCGTCGCGCCCAGAATCTCCGCCAGGGTCTCCTTCCGGGGGAAGGGGCCGTCGCTCTTTTTAAAACCCAGACGCTCCCGCAGCATGGCCAACAGGTCTCCCTGGTCGGAGCGGTCCATGACCGTAAAGCCCTCGGAGTACCCCAGAAGCTGCCCGTAACGCCGCAGCCATTGATAGCAGACGCCGTGGAAGGTGCCCCCCATCACCTGGCCCAGGGGCTCCTGGATGAGGTGGGCGGCGCGGTTCAGCATCTCTTGCGAAGCCTTGCGGGTGAAGGTCAGCAGCAAAATCGAGCCGGGGTCCACGCCCCGCTCCACCAGGTAGGCCAGGCGGTAGACCAAAGTCCGGGTCTTGCCGCTCCCCGCGCCGGCAATCACCAGGACGGGGCCGTCAAAAGTGGTCACCGCGTCAAACTGCGCGGGGTTGAGCTCCTTTTGATAATCGATCCGGGGAGCAATCCCTGTTGCATGTTCTAGCATATGCGGCATGAATTTGTTATCTCGTTCTCAAGCTCTGCTTTATTACCTCGTTCCCAAGCTCTGCTTGGGAACGCTGATTGTCCGTCCAAGCTCTGCTTGGACACCTCTGAACTCCCTTCCCTTAAATAATCACTTCCCCCTTGTCCCCGCCAGTTGCGGAAAAACCCGCTCCTGCAAAAAATCCCCCAGCCGCCTCGCATACTCCCGGTTGGCCCGGG